>JANPCW010000742.1:0-6360 GCA_031431155.1 Janthinobacterium sp.
CAGCTATTTCCGAAAGCACTCAAAATACTGGCGCCATGTCGATGGGACGGACGCGTTGCCTTGCCGCTTGCCCGATCCGGGCGTCAGCTTGCGTTAAAGCCGAGATTGGTGGTCCACAATTCACGCAGGTCGGTGATACCCCACGTTTCCGCATCCTCATGACTGACAATCTTCGTCGACACGTTGCTGCCCGACAGATCGAGTATTGCCGGTGGTAACCGTTTCTGCAATTTAATTGAATAGAAAACTTTCACTCTTGGCAACAACAACGCCTCATGATTGACTTCGATGACGACGCCAAGCACGCCGGAATCTAGGCGTACCAGCGTTCCCACCGGGTAAATGCCGACGCTCTTGACGAAGGCATGGAATATCGCGGTATCGAAATGTCCTTCGCTCCATTCGGCCATCTTGCGCATCGATTGGGCCGGATTCCAGCCTTTCTTGTACGGCCGGTCGGAAGTGATCGCATCATACACATCGCAGACCGCTGCCATCTTGGCATAGATACTGATCTGCTCGCCGACCAGGCGTTCCGGGTAACCCGTGCCGTCGACCCGTTCATGATGGTGCCGGCAGATATCAAGGGCAATTTCGCTGACGCCGCTATCTTCGAGCAACAACCTGTAGCCTTCCAGCGGATGGCCCTTGATCGCGGCAAACTCCTCATCGGTCAGCGTGCCTGATTTGTTCAAGAGACTAAGTGGAATCGCCATCTTGCCAATGTCGTGCAGCAGCCCGCCCATGCCGGCCTCGCGGGTTTGCTCGGGATTAAGGCCAAGCTGCAAGGACAGCACGACCATCAAAGCGCAGACGGCCACGGAATGCATGAATGTGTACTCGTCCCCGGCTTTCAGGCGCGCCAGGCTGATCAATGTACTGGGATTGCGCAGGACGGATTGGGTGATTTCGTCGACCAGTTGCGAGGCGTCGTGCTTATCGAAAGCGCGCCCCATGCGCACCTCGTTGAACATTGAGGCGATCGCCTGTCTGGACTTGCTGCAAATACTCGTGGCGCGCCTGATCTCCCGCTCCATCGACACCCGTTCAACGTCCGTGGTTGGCTGGCTCGCGCTGATCAGTTCGCACTCGATCTGCGCATCCGATTCCGGCTGCGGTTGTCCCGGTTCGGTGTCGAGTCCTTTCGTGGTATCGATCCACAATTGACGCACGCCGCTTGCCTGAATTCGTTGCAAATCCATGGGATCGACAAGAACGAAAGAGGGGCGCCAGAAGGGATGCGCCATCCAGGAACCGCAAAATTCGTGGATATACATACCCAGGCGGAGGTGTTCGGTGTCGATTCGTTTGAGCATACGAGAATGCCAAATTGCAAATAATACATCCTACTACATCTTCAAAAAAAATAGAGAAAAATTGCTGCAAGGACATTTTTCGTGCTTTTCCCACTGATCATGGAGCGAATTTTCCGCTGCAATGAACGCTAACCAGGCAGGTGCTTGATACCCGATCGATGGTCCGCTCGTGGCCGGTTGATGTCGGCGACACGACTAACCGGCTGGACCAGACCTGCCACTTTCTCACAATCTAACTGTCCGCGCCGGCGCGCCGCGCTCTCTCCCTATGCCCGCAGTTCGGCGCGGTAACGTTCCAGCGCGTCCTGGTGCAGGTCGAAGATACATGGATCGCATCCGCTACGGCAGCATTCATGGTCTGCCGGCGGCGTTGGCGGCACTGGGACCTTTTCCTCAGTGGCAAGTTTTGGCATAGTGTCGTGCGCTTTATATGAAAGTAGCCAGAATCTGTCGTTGACCCAATTACCCCCGGGCGCACGTCAAACATGTCGGGTCAAACGGCCGCCCCCGGAACCGTTCGGTATGATACCTTGACAACATCGATGCGACCACCCCGAATTGCCTGGACTGGCTGACGCAGCATCGCTCTACCCGGACTGAATGCCCATGCCACCTTTATTTCGACTGTCCACGACCTGCCTCGCGCTCGCGGCCCTGCTGGCCGGCTGCGCTGAAAAGCCGGCCGACTTCTTTTCCGGATATGTCGAAGCCGACTACGTGCGCCTGGCAAGCCCGATCGGCGGCACCCTGGCCCAAATATTCGTGCAGCGCGGCGAGCAGGTTGCGCGCGATGCCCCGGCCTTCGTGCTGGAGCAGGAAAGCGAACGGGCCGCGCGCCAGGAGGCCCAATTTCGCCTGCAACGCACCCAAGCGCAACTGGACAACCTGAGCAAGGGCAAGCGCCCCGACGAAGTGTCCGTCAGCCAGGCGCAACTGATGCAGGCCGAGGCCGCGCTCAAGCTGTCCCAGGCCGAGCTGGCGCGGGAAGGCAAGCTGCTGGCGGCTAATTTCATCGCACCGGCCCGGCTCGACCAATTGCGCGCCAGCGTGGTGCGCGATCAAGCTCGCGTCGGCGAATTGCAGGCCCAGTTGCGGGTCGCGAAACTGGGCGCGCGCAGCGATGAACTGGCAGCAGCGCGGCAAGACGTCAAGGCGGCCGAGGCGCAACTGGCACAGGCCGATTGGAAGCTGGCCCAGAAGACAGTGCGCGTGCCGCTCGCTGCCAGGGTAGACGATGTGCTGTACCGGGTCGGCGAATGGGTGCAGCCGGGCAGCCCGGTCGTCAGCCTGCTGGCGCCGCAACACATCAAGGCACGCTTTTTCGTGCCGCAAGCGCAACTGGGTGCGCTCAAGCTGGGACAGGCGGTAACCCTTTCCTGCGACGGCTGCAAGCAGGCGATCGCGGCCAGCATCAGCTTCATCGCGCGCGAGGCGCAGTACACGGCGCCACTGATCTACAGCAAGGAAAACCGCGCGACCCTGGTATTCATGGTCGAGGCGCGACCGGCCCCCGATGCGGCGCCCTTGTTGCACCCGGGCCAGCCGCTCGAAATCAGGTTGGCGGCGCGCTGATGGCCGCGCCAGCGGCTGCATCGGGAGCGGGGCCGGATCCGGAAATCGTCATCGACGTGCGCGGCCTGACCAAGCGCTATGGGGAGCGCACGGTCGTCGAGCACGTCAACCTGCAAGTGCGCAAGGGCAATATTTACGGCTTCCTCGGCCCCAACGGCAGCGGCAAGACAACCACGATACGCATGTTGTGCGGCCTGTTGACGCCGGACGAAGGCGAAGGCACTTGCCTCGGCTTCGACATTCGCAGCCAGGCGCGCCTGATCAAGCGCCAGGTGGGCTACATGACCCAGAAATTCGGCTTGTATGAGGACTTGAGCATCGAGGAAAACCTCGACTTCATCGCCCGCATCTACCAGGTGCCGGCGCGGCGCGCGAAAGTGGACGCCACCCTGGCACAGCTGGGCCTGGCGAGCCGGCGCAAGCAACTGGCGGGCGCCTTGTCGGGCGGCTGGAAACAGCGCCTGGCGCTGGCCGCTTGCCTGCTGCACGAGCCCAAACTGCTGCTACTCGACGAGCCGACGGCCGGGGTCGATCCGAAGGCGCGGCGCCTGTTCTGGGACCAGTTGCACGAGCTGGCCGCAGGCGGCCTGACGGTGCTGGTCTCGACCCACTATATGGACGAAGCCGAGCGCTGTCATGCGCTGGCCTACATTTGCTATGGGCGCTTACTGGCGCAAGGCACTGCCGCCGAGCTGATCGCGCATGCCGGCCTGGCCAGCTGCGAGGTGAGCGGGCCGGCCCAGGCCCTGGCGGCGCTGGCGCATGCGCTGCGCACCGACCCCAGCCTGCGCAGCGTGGCCTCGTTCGGCACCACGCTGCACGTGAGCGCCGGCTCGCAACAGGCACTGCAGGCGGCACTGGACCGGGTCCGCACCATGCTCGATGCCAGCGCTCTGCAGCTGCAGCCGGCCGAGTCCAATCTGGAAGACGTATTCATTGCATTGATGCAGAATGCCGACGACAACTACGGCCACGCCGAGGGATAGGACGATGCGCTTTGCGATGAGTTTTCCAATGAGCTGGGCGCGCTTGGCCGCGATCCTGATCAAGGAATTTCGCCAGATCAAGCGCGACCGCCTGACCTTCGCCATGATGGTCGGGGTGCCGATCATGCAGCTGATTCTGTTCGGGTTTGCCATCAACACCGACCCCAAACATTTGCCGATGGCCGTGGTGGCGGCCGACCACAGCGAATTCTCACGCAGCTTCGTTGCCGGCCTGGAGAGTTCGGAGTATTTCCGGGTGACCCACCGGCTGGCGAGCGAGGAGGCCGCCAATGCGCTGCTCGCGCGCGGCGAGGTGCAATTCGTGCTGGTGATTCCGCCCGATTTCTCGCGCCGCCTGATCCGCGGCGAACGCCCCGCCGTGCTGCTGGCGGCCGACGCCACCGATCCGTCGGCGGGCGGCAATGCGCTGGCGGCGATCGGCAATATCAGCGCACAAGCGCTGCGGCGCGACCTGAGCGGACCGCTGGCGCACCTGCGCCCCACCGAGCCGGCGTTCGAGGTGCGGGTGCAACGGCGCTACAATCCGGACGGGCTGGCCCGTTACAACATCGTGCCTGGGCTGATCGGCGTGATCCTGACCATGACGATGGTGATGATGACGTCGCTGGCCATGACGCGCGAGCATGAACGCGGCACCATGGAAAACCTGCTGGCCACGCCGGCCAGACCGATCGAGGTGATGATCGGGAAAATCATGCCCTACATCTTGATCGGCTACGTCCAGGTGGTGGTGATCCTGGTCGCCGCGCGCCTGCTGTTCGAGGTGCCGATGGTGGGCAGCCTCGGCCTGCTGTCGGTGGCGCTGATCGCCTTCATCGCGGCCAACCTGGCGGTCGGCTTCACCTTCTCGACCCTGGCCAGCAACCAGTTGCAGGCGATGCAGCTGACGTTTTTCTTTTTCCTGCCGTCGATGCTGCTGTCAGGCTTCATGTTCCCGTTTCGCGGCATGCCGGCCTGGGCTCAGGTGATCGGCGAAGTGCTGCCGCTGACCCATTTCCTGCGCATCGTGCGCGGCATCCTGCTCAAGGGTAACGGATGGCATGAGATCGCCCCCAACCTGTGGCCGATCCTGCTGTTCATGCTGGCGGCCGGTGCGCTGGCGCTCAAGCGCTACCGCCAGACCCTCGACTGAGCTGAGCAAGGTGCGCAATACACAAGAGCTTGCTACGGCGCCGGCTGCTGCAGTTCAATGCGCAACTGCACCGTGTCGGAGCTGGCCGCGACGCTGCCGCCGAACTTGCGCACCAGATCCTGCACCCCCGCATTGTGGGCCAGCGCCTCGCCCACCAGCGCCTGCGTGCCACGGCTGCGGAAATAATCGACCAGTTTCTTGAACAGCACGGAACCGAGGCCCGTGCCCTTCAAGTCCGACCGCACGATGATCGCAAACTCTGCCTCGAGGTTATCGGGGCACGCCACGGCGCGCGCCACGCCCAGCGTCTCCGATATGCCGGGCGCGCTTTCACGGATGGCGATGAAGGCCATCGCGCGGTCGTAATCGATCTGGGTCAGGCGCGCCAGTTGCGCCGGCTGCAATTCGCGCATCGCTGAAAACGTGCGCAGGCGTACGTCTTCGGGCGTGAGCGCATGGAAAAATGCCAGGTGCTGGGCCGCGTCCTCGGGCCTAATCGGACGCAGCACGATGGTCTCGCCCTGCCACTCCACGCGCTGCTCGAGCTCCTGCGGGTAAGGCCGGATCGCGAGCCGGTCGGCCGGCGCCGCGGCATCGAGACGGATGCGCGCATCGAGCGCGATGACGCCATCGGCATCGGCCAGCAGCGGATTGATGTCCAGTTCGGCCAGTTCCGGCAGATCGGCCACCATCTGGCTCACTTGAATCAAGACCTGGCAGATGGCGTCGTGGTCGGCGCGCGGCCGGTTGCGGTAACCGGCCAACAACTTGGACACGCGGGTGCGCCCGATCATGTCGTTCGCCAGCACGCTGTTGAGCGGCGGCAGGCCGATCGCATGGTCATTCATCACTTCCACCGCCACCCCGCCCTGCCCGAACAGGATCACCGGCCCGAACACGGGGTCGGTACTCACGCCCACGATCAATTCCTGCGCCTGCGGCCGGAGTGCCATCTGCTGCACCGAAAAGCCGGCCAGCGTGGCATCGGGGCGCAGCGCCCCGACGCGCCTGCGCATCGCGTTCGCGGCCGAGCGCAGCGCCTCGGGCGTATCGAGATCGAGCGCAACCCCGCCCACATCCGACTTATGGCTGATCTGTGGCGACAGCAGTTTCAACACGACCGGGTAACCGATTTCGCCGGCCATCACCAAAGCCTGCTCCGTGTCGGTGGCAATGCGCGTCTCGATGACCGGAATGCCATAGGCGGCCAGTAGCGCTTTCGCCTGCGGCTCCGACAGCCGGTGGTCGCTATTCTTGTCAGTGTTCTGCTCTCCGGCTGCGTTGGCTGGTCCGAGGATGGTGGTCTCGGCGTGGCACAACAGGCAGCCAGGAC
>JANPCW010000743.1:0-8136 GCA_031431155.1 Janthinobacterium sp.
CAACCGTTTTTGCACCCGATGCGGCTTCGTCCTTGTTCCTTGCGTAAACAGCATGTACCTTGGCAACCTTAAAATCATAGGTGCCGCCCAGCTGGGTGGTTTCGGCTTTGCCGTCATTAATTGCCGCAGGCGCAGTGCCGGTCGTCAGGTTTCTACGGTGATGCCCCAGCGAGGCATAGATCGGGCCATTGCTGTAGGTTACCGATGCGCCGACCTGGCGACCGATGGATGAGCCACCGGCGTTTTCGCCAAAGCTGTAGTTCGCCAGGCCGGAGAAGCCAGACATGTTTGGCGTCTCGTAGCTGATGGTGTTGTCAGCACGCGAAGGGGTGATGAAAAAATTTTCCGCATTGCCGGCCAGGCCGACACCGAACGGATCGATATTCTCCATCGCCTTGCGCAGTTCAATGTACTGGCGGCCGAGTTTGACGGCGCCCCAGGCGGAACCGGTCAGGCCGACAAAGGCTTGGCGGCCAAACAATACGCCCTGGGTTTGCGCGCCGGTGTCAACCGAAAAGCCATTTTCCAGGGTGAAGATGGCGGCGTTACCGCCACCGAGGTCTTCGGTGCCCTTGAAGCCGAGGCGGCTGCCGGACTGGATGCCGCTCTCGAGATTTGTGGTCTTGGCGGTACCTGTGTCGTTGCGGCTGATGCCTGCATCGACCACGCCATAGATGGTCACATTCGACTGTGCCAGAGCTGCGCCGGCAAAGGTGCCAAGAATCAAAATAGCAAGGAGTGATTTTTTCATCGGATGAATTCCATTTGGTTAGAGTTTGATTTGTCGACACCCGGCAGACTCGACGCCGTTGTCTGGCTGTATCGACAAAATTACATGAGTACCATTCGAACAATTCGATGTTCGTGTTGCGGTTGCAGCGTGCAAGTATGGATGATGAATATTTCAAGTATGTGACTTGGCAATACCTGATGTATTTAAACAACAATCGTTTGTTTTGGCCCGCACAAACGGTCGCTAACGCCTCGTCACGACGGGGGGGGGGGGCGAACAGCCAAATCAATAGTAGTTAGAAGCCGGTCAGCGCGTTGCGGGTGTCAACAACTCTGGGCGGCACGGAAAAATACTTGCCCACCAGCCGGCGCCATTCCTGAAACTGCGCGCTTTGGCGAAAGTGGACTTCATGATCTTCCTGGTTTCCCATTCCGATACAGGGTCCTGCGAGCGACGTTGCACCTTTAGGGTAGAGATTTCACAATTCCCACAACTGGCGGACGTCAAGGCTGGCTTGATCTACGTGTATGCCAAGTTCAAGGATTACGTGCTGTATCTTGTGCCGCAGAACGTGCGGGAGTTCGCGCGAATTTTCGAACGCGCTCAATCAAGGTCAAGACGGATTGGATTCAACGGCTTTGCGTTACCGTACGCGCCTATTGCGAGGTCGTTGACGCCAAGCCGGAAGCGACGCTGCTCGCTTACCGCGAAACCAAATCGCTCGGGAGCGAGTAGAAGGCGGCGATTAAGCAGATGGAATCGGATAGCGACCGACTCATCATTGACTGCGTCGAGGAGTGCGTCGCGGCTGGATAATTTCGCTCGGTCAATGTCGAAATGGCCGCCTACCGTCTCGCACTGCTGGCGCACGGCTGGGCACTCAAAGCGTGGCGGCTCAAGGAATTCACCACGCTCAAAGAATATTCGAGGAAGGGCTGGACCTGTTCTTCAACGCGTTGCTTACACCGGCCGGATGGAAACACTATCTTGCCGCTCATTGACCCGGCAGCAAGAAATCACAGTTATACTACAAAATTAAAATTCGTAGTATAAGTTGTTTATACTACAGTTAATTCTCTTGTAGTATAAGGATCTTGATATGCAAAAATTGTACAGCGAACTTAGCCCGTCAGCACAGACAGCCTACGCACAGACGCTGGACCATGTCATGATTGGCATGTTGCAACGCAGTGTTGCTGACCTAACGGGAAGCTTTGCAAAAAAGAATGTATCTGGACGCGAATATTGGTACTTTCAATATCGGGACGTCGATTCCAGGGTAAGGCAGATTTATCTGGGACCAAAAAGTGAACGTCTTGATCGACTGATTGCGACCAAGGGCCAGGAACCGCCTGGACGCAAGGAGTCGCTGTCTAGGCAGGCAAGGGCTGCAATTGTGCTTGGCAATGCAGGAATTGTGCGGGCGCAGTTTCGCGTGATTCGGCGCCTTGAGGAGTATGGATTTTTCAAGGCGGGTGGAGTGCTTATTGGCACGCATGCATTCGCGTCCTATGGGAATATGCTGGGCGTTGGATGGCATGACGCGAACAAGACGCATGATGTTGATTTTGCATATGCGGGGCGCAATGTATCGCTGGCCTTGCCAACTGATGTCAAGCTTGATGTGCACGACGTGATCTCCTCGCTAGAGATGGGCTTTTTACCATCCTCCAGGCTTGACGGGCTGGTCGGCGGTAGTTATGTGATCCCACACCAGCCAGATTTCCGACTTGACTTCATCACGACCGTTGGGCGCGACCGATCGGACTTGATCAATTTCCCGAATCTGAATGTCGCCATGGTACCGTTACCGTTCATCGAGTATTCGCTGAAAGATATCCACCAAGCAGCGCTCATCTCCGAAGCGGGCGCCATTCTTGTCAATGTGCCCAATCCTGCTCGATATGCATTGCACAAGCTCATCGTGGCAGGGGAGCGGGAAGGTTCATTTCGCACCAAGGCGATTAAAGACCTGATGCAATCTGCCGCCCTCATCACTTACTATGCAAAGCATCAACCGGACGATCTGACGGAGGCCTGGACCGACCTCTATGGCAGGGGAACGGATTGGCGATCCAGGTTCGACAAAGGCGTCAAAATGCTGATAAGAGAACTTCCAGAGGTCGAGTCGGCTCTGATCTGGCGTTCGAGTTGAGCGCTTCAGGCTCCGCTCCAAACGTTTAGGGGCAGAAAGTTGGGCAAATTCTTACTGATATTCGTTCCGCAAAAATCCGATTTCCATTTATGGGCACGGGGGGACGGTAGAACGGTGATTTTTGCTGAACGAAGGACGGCTAGATGATTATCAGACTTGACCCAAGGACTTCTTACTCAAGCGGGTTCGAGCAGTATGCTCCTCCTGAAAAAGGAGGCACGCCTCCCTCGCAGCTGCCAACTTGCCGCCTCATCTCTACGGCAAGTCGGGGAAGCTGGAGGATCCTGCCGCGCTCGCCGGAAGGGCCCCGCTGGTAACATCCCAAGTGTAAGGGGCAGTACCTCCCGTAGCCGTCAGAGACTGACGGTATGGCGATCCAATCACGCCATTAGCCAAGCTCGTGGCAGGAACGGCCTATGGCGCAACGAGGGTTGACGGTGAAGGCGTCAGGGTGAGCGGAACGATGATGGGACCGTTGGTTCCCTCCGCCGCCTCATGTACATGGGCCGCCTTGCCGTTGATGCCGACCGTATTGAGGTTTCCTTGAACCAAGCCTGTGATGGCATTGAGCACCAAGATCCCGGTTCCGGTTGCGGCTGTGGTTACGGGCGGAACCTCTTTCGTTCCGTCCAGCACCGCGTTTCCGATCTTCACGGTCGCCGCAACGATCTGGCCGCGGAGCTCGCCGCCTGGATTGGCCGCACTATGGACGTTGAAGTAGAGGTTGCCCGCATTGAACGACGCCACTTGGCTGGTGCTCAGTGCTTGTCCGGCCGGCACGACCCAGCGCCCGCTGCCAGCTGGGGTTTGCGTCAGAGGGATGATAATCGGGCCAGGGACCCCGGCGGCCCCCTCATGAATATGGGCCACCGTCCCCGTGATTCCCGCGGTCTTTACGAAGCCGCGGATCTGGCCGGTCGCAGGGTCTAATGCCAGCACACCGGTGGCGGTGGCGGTGGCGATAACGGCCGGCACTTCATTGGCGCCACTTAATGCGGCAAATCTCAACTGCTGAGTGAGCTGACCTCGGATTTCGCCGCCCGGCGCGCCGCTCGTATGGGCGTTGACGTAGTAGGTTCCCGCTTTCAGTTTGGCGATCTGGGCGTCGGTAACGACGGTGCCGGCCGGGACGGTCCAGACCGTCGGACCACCCGCTAATGGAATGATGATCGGGCCGGCCACCCCGGGCGCGCCGTCATGGATATGGGCCGCCGTGCCGACGATGCCGTTCGTGACCAGCACCCCACTGATGGTCTTGGCGACCGGGTCGAGAACGATCGTCGCGTAGCCGTTTGCCGCGCTGGAAATAACGGGGGTTTCCTGGTCGCCGCTCATCAGGGTGGAAAAGGTGTTGCTGGTGGCCGGGTCGCCCAGGTCGGTGGTAACGGTGGCCGATGAAATGATCTGACCGCGGATTTCACCACCGGGATTTGCATCAGTGTGTGCGTTGAAATAGAGACCCTTGGCGTCGAAGCTGCTGATCTGGCTTGCCGTCAATGCTGCGCCGTCCGAGAAGAACCACGTTTGAGCGATGGGGGGCGGTGTATCGTCATCAGAACCGCAGGCCGTGAGCGAGAGGATTGCAGCGCAAAGGAACATGAATCGATAGCGCAGCAATCCGTAGCGAATTTTGCTGGTTGACATTTGGTGTCTCCTTCGATTTTTAGACTTGCTTCAAGGATTCCTGATGGTTCGCATCGTCAGACTTCTGGTGACGTCGATTCGACTTATTTGATTAGATCCTTTTTGAAACCGCTTATTTTGAGAATTCTCAAGCCTGTACACGGCGCTGATTCCGATGATGTCAAACCGGGAAGCGATGCCGAACTGGCCGCACTGCGCTTGCTTTCATCGCTGCATGCTCTCGTTCCAGATCGTGCCACTTGGAGCCGTTGTGCGCACCATCAATGGCGGTGATGGCAGCGATCGCCATTTCCCCCAGCTTTGCCAGAATTAGAGGTGTTACTAGTGCATTCCCTCAGCGCGGTTTTGGCCTGCCCCATCAACTAATACCATGGGTACTGCAGCAGGCCTGCTAAGCGCATCTGTGCCTAGACGGCGTGCACTTGGCCGTCACCGCCGAGCTTGCGCAAACCGGGGCGATTTGATGCGCAACAACAATCTGAACAAAAAACAATCTTTAGTTGACCAATTCTAAGATACAGTTAATGCTGTGAGGCAATCCAATAGACTAATGCTGCACGAGTAACTGCATTTCTTCTCGATCCCGGTAGTTAACCAGCACTTGCAATTAAACGGATCATTGATGTCAGTCCAACAAACTAACCATACCGATCCTGCCAGCGCACCAGCAACCGAGCCGGATCTGCGCAAAAAATGGAACAGGTGGCTGCGCCGCGCCAAACAATGCCTGGACAAAAGCAACGAACATTATCTGCTGAACCTTTTCACAGCAATGCTGGCCGCTTCGGCGATGATCATCATGCTGGTTGTTGGCATCGCAATTTACTGGATTTACAGTTCGGCGATGGTCAAGAACGCAGAAACGTCGGCGATCAGCGTCGTCAAGGCCATCATGAGCGCCGAGGTCGACAACTTGCTGCAGGAAGCGCCAGACGGGCGCCTAATGCTTGCGGTTAGCAAGGACGATATGGTCCGGCTGGATTTGCAAATGCAGCGCTATCTGAAATTTTTTGGCATGCACAAGATTAAGCTGTTTACGCCGGACAAGAAGATCATTTATTCAACCGACCCCAGCTTCATTGGCCAAATCGTCAACGATGACGACGAGCTTGACCGGGTGTTAATTGACGGAGAGGCTGTCTCCATGGAGCTTTCCAAGCGGGAGCGAAAGGAGGATTTTCCCCAACTTGGAAGCGAGTGGGCTGACACATCCGCGATCGTTGAAGCTCACTCGCCGATTTTTGACGCCAGCCATCGCCTGCTCGGCGTTTTCGAAGTGTATATGGACATCACAAAAACCCGTGGCGCAATCGTCGACGTACTGCTACTGACGATGACGGTCCTCGGCGCGGTTTTGTCCGTGTGCCTTTTTAGCCTGTATCTACCAATGAAACGCGGCACCCTCAGCCTGATCAGGGCGCACCGTGAACTGACCGAGCTGGCCACCAGAGATTATCTCACCGGCGCATACAACCGGCGCTATATTAACGACCGCGCGAAGCAGGAGTTTTACCGCATGCGGCGCAGAAACGGCATTGAACTGATCAAGGAATCGATCGGCTTTATCATGGCCGACATCGATTATTTCAAGAAAATCAACGATGCCTATGGCCATATCGCCGGCGACGAGGTGTTGCGCGAGATTTCGCGCCGCCTAAAGGACGGGTTGCGCGATTTTGACATTTTGTGCCGCTATGGCGGAGAAGAATTCCTGATCATGTTGCCCCATACCGACGAGCATGACTCGATGATGGTGGCCGAGCGCCTGCGCCAGTGCGTCATCGGCATGCCGGTGCTAATCGATGGCGTCGGCCCGGTGCAGGTCACGGCAAGCTTTGGCGTTGCATTTTCCAATGACGGGGTCGAATCCGAACACGCGGTGATTAAGCGAGCCGATCAGGCGTTGTTTCTTGCCAAGGAGCGTGGCCGAAACGGCGTAATTCTTGCTGATCATCCGGCAAATTCATGGTATTCCGATCATCCGTCGACGCACTTGGCGCTGGCAGTCGAAGTCGAGCATTGACTTGCGCACAAATCGAGGATATCGGCTGAAGTTCTTAATGCCGCCCTGACACAGCTGTTATTGACCTATTTAGAGAAATTGTATTTGGAGATCGCACGATGGTATTTTTCAAAAATAGAAACGTTGCAAAAAAGTTTGAGCTTGCCAGTGCAAGCACTTCACGCTCAAAAAATTGGCATCGGATGTATTTTTTCCTTGCCGCCTTCGACGTGCTTGTTGTTGTGCTGGGTGTGTTCTTGAATCACCAGATTGTCAATACCTATCACGGTTCCATCAAGGCAAACCAGTCGTGGGTTGAGCAGCTGGCGAGCTATTCCACGCTGGGCAGCTTGGCCTCCGCAGTCAACGCACCGGGCAACAATGTGTTCGATACACATGATGTCGAACGCGAATCGCGGAATATGAGTGAAGCGCTGCGCGTTTTTAACGTGAATTTGGCAAAGGCCAAAGCACAGCTGCAAGCGCGGATAATTAGTCAACCTGAGCTTAGCGCAGATATTAAAACCACCACTTTTGCATTGAAGCACGAAGTAAACCTAGTCGATGCGGCGATGGTTGAAATGGTGAACGAAGCCTCGCTGATCTTTTCCTACTTCAGGGATGGTCAACCGGACATTGCCGGTAAGCGCATGGCAACAATGGACCGCCAGTATGCCAAGTTGCTTTCCTCGCTGTCTATCGTGCGTGAGCGCGTCAGCCTGATCCAAGGCGATCTGCTCAAGGCTGAGCTTGAATCGATCGAGGTTCTGCGCCGGATCGAGTATGCGATCATGGCGTTTGTGCTACTCATGGTCGGTGCCGCCGTTACCTACGGGCGCAGGATCAAGCGCGAAATGGAGTCACATACAAACGAGAGGTCACTCGCTCAGCACGAGGTGATGCGGCTGAACGCCGATCTCGAAATGCGGGTGCGCGAACGCACTGCGGAGCTGGAAAACTTAAACAAAGAACTGGCCCTGGCCACCGCGGCGGCGGAAAAGGCCAACCAGGCCAAGTCGAGCTTTCTTGCCGCGATGAGCCACGAGATCCGCACCCCAATGAATGGCGTGATCGGCATGGTCGAGGTGCTGCACCAGACCAGTCTCAAGGGATATCAGGTGGAGATGGTCTATCTGATCCGTGAATCGGGATTTTCGCTGCTCACGATCATTGACGACATTCTTGATTTTTCCAAGATCGAAGCGGGCTGCCTGGAAATCGAACGTGCACCCATCTCGCTAGCCGACGTGGTCGAGAAGGCCTGCGGCATGTTGGACCACTTAGCCGGTAAAAAAGGCGTGGAGCTCTCCATGTTCGTCGATCCCACGATACCCGAAGCGGTCTTGGGCGATGGGCTGCGACTGCGCCAGGTAGTGCTGAACCTTGTCAACAACGCCATCAAATTTTCCAGCGGCCGCGATCAACCGGGCAGGGTATCGGTGCGCGTGGTGCCGATCACGCATAGTGATGAGCTGCTGATTGTCGATTTCCACGTCACCGACAATGGGGTCGGGATGGATCAAGAGACCCAAGCGCGGCTATTCACTGCGTTCACCCAGGCCGACGCCTCGACCACCCGGCGCTTCGGCGGCACCGGGCTGG
>JANPCW010000744.1:0-4470 GCA_031431155.1 Janthinobacterium sp.
GCAGTCGACGTGCGCGTAGTGACGGTTCGCTGTCTCGTACTCGACGTGCGCGGTGTTGATCGTGATACCGCGTGCTTTTTCCTCTGGCGCCGCATCGATCTGATCGTATGCTTTCGCTTCGCCGCCGAATTTCTTCGACAGGACGGTTGCGATCGCTGCTGTCAAAGTGGTCTTGCCATGGTCGACGTGACCGATGGTGCCGACGTTGACGTGCGGCTTGGTCCGCTCGAATTTACCTTTTGCCATTTTATTCTTCCTTTAAATTTAAATACTTTTGTGGGTCAGAGTTTTTTCGTCGGCTTCATGACGAAATTACTCTGACCCCAACATTTTGTAATCAGTCGGGGTCAGAGTAATTTTCGCAAAAGTCCGCGAAAAAAAACTCTGACCCGCAATTTAATTATTTTGCTTTCGCGCTAACGATCGCTTCAGTCACATGCTTCGGTGCTTCAGCATAGTGCTTGAATTCCATCGTGTAGGTTGCCCGGCCTTGCGTTGCCGAGCGCAACGAGGTCGAGTAACCAAACATTTCGGACAGTGGCACTTCAGCCTTGATGATCTTGCCACCGCCGCCGGCGATTTCATCCATGCCTTGCACCATGCCGCGACGGGACGACAAGTCGCCCATCACGGTACCGGCGTAGTCTTCCGGCGTTTCCACTTCGACCGACATCATCGGCTCCAGAATGACCGGGGACGCCTTGCGGCAGCCGTCCTTGAATGCCATCGAAGCGGCCATGCGGAACGCATTTTCGTTCGAGTCGACATCATGGTAGGAACCGAAGAACAGCGTGACCTTGACGTCGACGACTGGGTAACCAGCCATCACGCCTGAAGTCAGCGTCTCGCGCACACCCTTTTCAACCGCAGGGATGTATTCACGCGGCACAGTACCGCCCTTGATTGCATCGACGAATTCGAAGCCCTTGCCCGGCTCTTGCGGCTCGATCTTCAGAACCACGTGACCGTATTGACCACGACCACCGGACTGCTTGACGAACTTGCCCTCGGACTCTTCGCACACTTTGCGAATCGTTTCGCGGTAGGCCACTTGGGGCTTACCGACGGTGGCTTCAACGCCGAATTCACGACGCATACGGTCGACGATAATTTCCAGATGCAGCTCGCCCATCCCGGAGATGATCGTTTGGCCCGATTCTTCGTCGGTCTTGACACGGAACGAAGGATCTTCCTGCGCCAGGCGATTCAGGGCCAGGCCCATTTTCTCCTGGTCAGGCTTGGTCTTCGGCTCGACACTTGCGAGATCACCGGCTCAGGGAACACCATGCGCTCGAGCGTGATGATCGAGCTAGGATCGCACAGCGTTTCGCCGGTCGTCGCGTCTTTCAAGCCCACTGCAGCGGCGATATCGCCCGCATGCACTTCCTTGATTTCTTCGCGCTGGTTGGCGTGCATCTGCAAGATGCGGCCCAGGCGTTCTTTCTTGTTCTTGATCGGGTTGTATACCGTATCGCCCGACTTGATCGTGCCCGAATAGACGCGGAAGAAAATGAGCTGGCCCACGAATGGGTCGGTCATGATCTTGAATGCGAGCGCGGAGAACTTTTCAGTGTCTTCGGCTTTGCGCACCACCGGCTGATCGTCTTCATCCATGCCCTTGACAGGCGGAATGTCGATCGGCGACGGCAGGTATTCAATGACGCCGTCCAGCATCGCCTGCACGCCCTTGTTCTTGAACGCGGTGCCGCACATCATCGGCACGATTTCCGAGGCGATGGTACGCTGGCGCAAGGCCGCCTTGATTTCCTCTTCCGACAAATCGCCGCCGTCGAGGTACTTGTTCATCAACTCGTCGCTTGCTTCAGCGGCCGCTTCGACCATTTTCAAGCGCCACTCGGCAGCTTGCTCGGCCAACTCGGCAGGAATATCGCGGTAGTCGAACTTCATGCCCTGCGACGCATCGTCCCAGTAGATCGCCTTCATCTTGACCAGATCGACCACGCCCAGGAAGTGCTCTTCGGCGCCGATCGGGATCTGCAGCGGAATCGGGTTCGCCTTCAGGCGCGAACGCATCTGCTCGTAGACCTTGAAGAAGTTCGCGCCGGTGCGGTCCATCTTGTTGACGAAGGCCAGACGCGGCACTTTGTACTTGTTGGCTTGGCGCCACACGGTTTCGGACTGCGGCTGCACGCCGCCGACTGCACAGTAAACCATGCAGGCGCCATCCAACACGCGCATCGAGCGTTCGACTTCAATGGTGAAGTCGACGTGGCCCGGGGTGTCGATGATGTTGATGTGATGCTCAGGGAAGTTGTTAGCCATCCCCTTCCAGAAGCAAGTCGTCGCTGCGGAGGTAATCGTGATACCGCGCTCTTGCTCTTGCTCCATCCAGTCCATGGTAGCTGCGCCATCATGGACTTCGCCAATCTTATGATTGACGCCGGTGTAGAACAACACACGTTCCGTGGTCGTGGTCTTACCGGCATCGATGTGAGCGGAAATACCGATGTTGCGGTAGCGCTCAATAGGGGTCTTGCGAGCCATAATTAATCCTAAATCTTTTAATGGACAAAACCGAGCGCCATTTTTTGATAAAAATGCGCCCGGCCTCGAACAACCGATACATGGCCGCGCCCCTTGCAGGGCTGGGCCAATTTAATTTATTAGAAGCGGAAATGCGAGAACGCTTTGTTCGCTTCAGCCATGCGGTGCACTTCGTCACGCTTTTTCATTGCGCCGCCGCGGTTTTCAGCCGCTTCCATCAACTCGCCGCCTAGGCGTTGTGGCATCGATTTCTCGCTGCGCTTGTTTGCGGCTTCGCGCAACCAACGCATCGACAGCGCCATCCGGCGTACTGGGCGAACTTCAACCGGCACCTGGTAGTTTGCACCACCAACGCGACGGGATTTCACCTCAACCATCGGCTTGCAATTGCTGATCGCGGTAGCAAACACTTCGAGCGGATCTTTACCGGATTTGGTCTTGATGTGTTCGAATGCACCGTAGATGATGCTTTCGGCGATAGACTTCTTACCGGACAACATCAACACGTTTACAAATTTGGCGACATCCTGGTTACCGAATTTAGGATCCGGCAGGATTTCGCGCTTGGGTACTTCACGACGACGTGGCATATCAATTCCTTTCAATCTTCAGTTGAGCATGCTCTAACTGCACACTCGCGGACGACCATCATGGCCCCCCACTTACTCGACCCAATAAGGTCGACTACATTCACTTAGTCAGCTCACAAATGCCACTGATCCGAGCAAAAACTTTTTATTACTTCTTACCTGCTTTAGCGCGCTTAGTACCGTACTTCGAACGCGATTGCTTACGATCCTTGACGCCTTGGGTATCCAATGCACCGCGAACCATGTGGTAACGCACACCAGGAAGATCCTTGACGCGACCGCCGCGCAACAGCACAACACTATGCTCTTGCAAGTTATGGCCTTCACCGCCGATGTACGATATGACTTCGAAACCGTTGGTCAGGCGAACTTTAGCGACTTTACGCAGAGCCGAGTTTGGCTTCTTTGGAGTCGTTGTATAAACACGTGTGCATACGCCACGCTTTTGCGGGCTGTTTTCCAGCGCCGGCGATTTGCTCTTGACGCGTACAGAAACACGCGGCTGGCGAATCAGTTGATTGATGGTTGGCATCGTTTTAATCCAACAAAATTGCAACGTTAATGACCCGGGCAACTGCCCGGGGACTAAAACCTCGTCCCGGTTTGCACTGACAGGAAGGCACCGATAGCCACTCACGATGGAGCAGCGACGAATACACATGCGATGTGCAGAATAAATTCGAGAACTCGCGAGTATAGACGCCGCGATGGCGTCAGTCAATCAATTTCGCGCGCGGACTGGCGCAAACGGGCGCGGCCAAACGCCGCATTAATGTGCTGCCAAGTACGTCCGAAGGGGCGTAAAAGGTCGGATAATGGCGCACATTCTTCAAATTCGGTTCTTATGCGATTCCTGCTGCGCCCTGCCCACCTGTTCATCCTCCTGACCTATCTGCTGTTGTCGGCAGTTCCGTTCGTGCCCATGTTATTGGGCAAGTCGCTTGAAAGGCCATGGCAAGTGCTGGGAGTCGAAGCGATCGCCTGGGTGGCGGTGTGGGCCATTTTCAAGCGCCCGGCCTGGTTTCACTGGCTGCTGATTCCGGCCTTCCTGGCCTTGCCGACCGAAGTCTACCTGTTTACGTTCTATGGGCAGGGCATTTCCACCCACCATCTTGGCATCATCGCCGAAACCAGCCCGAGGGAGTCGTTCGAATTCCTGGGCCAGAAAGTATGGCTGATGCTGGCGGTGATGGTTGGCGTAATCGCCTGGTGGAGCGTGAGCTGGCGCCTGACGCGCAAGACCCGCGAGCTCGACTGGGGCGACGCCTCGCGCTGGGTGACCCTGGCCGTGCTGGCCATCGGCGCCGCTGTCTGGGCCTATGGTTGGGAGTTCGGGGTCGGCGCCAAGCCCGCTGCTTCGGCAGCCGCATCGGCT
>JANPCW010000745.1:0-10334 GCA_031431155.1 Janthinobacterium sp.
GTGCGAATGTCGAGCAGCGCCGCGCTGTGCAGCTTGACGCTGTCGAGCTGGCGCTGCGCTTGCACGCGCCCCGCTTCCCACGATGCGGGCAATGCCTTGAGCCTGGTGTCGTATTCGAGCGCGCGCTGCGTGAAAATGGCCCGCACCTGACGCTCTTTCGGGTCGAGCGCAAGCGCGCTTTCGCGCAGGCTCAGTTTGGACAGCACCGCCCCATAGGCCACCTGCGGCACCGGGTTGTCGCTGTGCTTGGCCGACAACCACATGGCCGGAATCAGGAACGCGACCAGAATGATGATGTATTGCGCAACCTGGGTCCACGTAATGGCACGCATCCCGCCCAGAAAGGAGCACACCAGAATGCTGGCCAGTCCCAGGAAAATGCCGACCGAAAAATCGACCCCCGTAAAACGTGATGCAATCAGCCCGACCGCGTAGATCTGGGCCACCACATAGGTGAACGAGACGATGATCGTGGCACCCACGGCCAACAGCCGTACCGTTCGCCCGCCCTGCCCACCGGCGCCGCCACCATAGCGGGCGGCCAGGAAATCGGGGATTGTGTACTGGCCGAACTTGCGCAGATACGGCGCGATCAGCAGGGCGACCAGGCAATAGCCGCCAGTCCAGCCCATGATATAAGCCAACCCATCGAAGCCGTGCAGGTACAGGCCGCCCGCCAGGCTGATAAAACTGGCGGCCGAAATCCAGTCCGCCGCCGTGGCCATGCCGTTGAACATGGCCGGCACCCGGCGCCCCGCCACATAGTATTCCGACACGTTCGAGGTGCGGCTGGCCAGTCCGATCCCGCCATACAGGACGATGGTGGCGAACATGAACAGGTAGCCGATCCAGACCCGCGGCATGCCTTCTTTTTCCAGTAATGCCAACGAGATCAGAAAACCGGCAAAGCAGCCGGTATACCAAAGGTAATAACGGCTCAGGCGCCGGAACAGGGAAGAATCGCTCACAAGGGGCCTGGCGCTTGTTGATATTGTTGGTCCAGGCGGCGCATGCGCCAAGCATAAACGGCCAGAATGGCCAGATACACCAGCAAGGAGCCTTGCGCCGCCAGGTAAAATGGCAGAGGCCAGCCGAACAGCTCCAGCCCCGCCAGGTCGCGCGCAAAAAACACTGTGCAAAAGCCGGTAAATAGCCATAACACCAGCAATACGGCTGTCAACTTCTGGGTCTTTTTCCAGTGCACGGCGCGCCTTTGGGCCTTGACCCGTGCTTGGTCATCGATTTCAGGCATCTGTAGATTCATCGGGGG
Organism: Janthinobacterium sp.; assembly: GCA_031431155.1. GTDB lineage: Bacteria > Pseudomonadota > Gammaproteobacteria > Burkholderiales > Burkholderiaceae_D > JANPCW01. Next base: position 1,271 of record JANPCW010000745.1, read on the forward strand.
CAAGGGAGAAGGTGAGGCGGAACAGGCTGCCCGGATATTTGGGTGCCTGCGTGCGCGGGTTATTGAACAAGTCGATCTCGGCGCCATGCTGCTGCGCTATTTCACGCACAATGGCCAGTCCCAGACCGCTTCCATCGGCGTTGCTACCCAAGATACGGTAAAAGCGTTCAAAAATGTGCACTCGCTCCGCTTGCGGAATGCCTGGCCCGGTATCTTCCACTTCCAACAAAGCGCGCTCGGCGTCGGCCCGCACCCGCACTGTCACACTGCCGCCGGTTGGCGTATAGCGCAGCGCGTTGTCGATCAGGTTCGACAGCAATTCACGCAGCATCAGCGGGTTGCCCAGCATGATCACAGGATAGCCGGGCTGTTCGAAACCGAGGTCGATGCGCTGCGCAAACGATGCGGGAACCCAATCCTGCACCGTCCCTCGGGCCAGTTCCGACAGGTCGAGCAAGTCAAATGACGTGCCCCGTTGCGACTGATTTTCGGTCCGCGCCAGTGCCAGCAACTGGTTCACCAGTCGCGTGGCGGCCTCCGAGCTTTTGGCCAGCTGTTGCAGCGAGCGGTGAATTTCACCGTGATCGGTCTGGCGCAGCGCCAGTTCGGACTGCATGCGCATGCCGGCCAGCGGCGTTTTCATCTGGTGCGCCGCATCGGCCACGAATCGTTTTTGCATGTCGATCGATTGCGACAAGCGCGCCAGCATCTCGTTGAGCGAACCGACCAGGGGCGAGATCTCTTCCGGCACCTGGCCCGGCTCGATCGGGCTGAGATCGTCGGAGCGGCGGGCCCGTATCCGTTCCTGCAATTGCGCCAGGGGCGACAGGCCGCGCGCCAGGGCAAACCAGACCAGGGCCAGCACGATGGGCAGGATAATGAACTGCGGCAAAATCACGCCCTTGATGATTTCATTGGCCAGTCGCGCGCGCTTGTCCAGGGTTTCCGCCACCTGGACCAGCGCCGGGCGCGATTCGTTTGCGCCAATCGGGCGCAGCGCGCGCAAATCGATGTAGGTGAATGCCACCCGCACCGGCGTGCCGTGCATCACGTCGTTGCGGAAATGCACCGAGCCAGCCTTGAATTGATCTTCGTCGAGTGCTGGCGTTGGCAGGTCGCGGTCGCCGTCCACGTAGTCGCCGCGGGGGCCTGTTATCTGGAAATAAACACTATCCACATCGTCATAGCGCAGGATGTCACGGGCCGAGCCGGGTAGGCGTGTGACGAGCTTGCCGTTGACTTCCTTGATTTGTTGCGCCAGTACCGTCACGCTGTCTTCCAGGGCGTGATCGAAGGGCTGATTCGCGATCGCCTTGGCCACCAGATAGGTAATGGCAATGCTCATTGGCCACAGCAAGAGCAGCGGCGCCAGCATCCAGTCCAGAATTTCGCCGAACAGGGAATGCTGGATAGTTTCGTCCGCTTCGGCGCTGAGCGGCTCGAACCAGGTGTCTTCCATGTCGTCGCCGGGCGCGACCTTATTGATCAGGCCGGCATCAAAATCGTTCACTTTATTTCGGTCTTTTGGGGATCGGGAAATTTCTCCAGGCAATAACCGAGGCCGCGCACAGTGGCGATCCGGATGCCGCCAACTTCGATCTTCTTACGCAAACGATGTACATATACTTCGATCGCGTTGTTACTGACCTCTTCGCCCCATTCGCACAAATGGTCGACCAATTGCTCCTTCGACACCAGGCGGCCGGTGCGTGCCAGCAAAATTTCGAGTAAACCCAATTCGCGCGCCGACAAGTCCAGCATTTGTTCATGAATATAAGCGCTGCGCCCGACCTGATCGTAGACCAGCGGCCCGTGCTTGACCACGGTCGGTCCGCCGCCCGCGCCGCGCCGCGTCAATGCGCGCACCCGCGCCTCCAGTTCCGACAGTGAAAACGGCTTGGCCATGTAGTCGTCGGCGCCCAGGTCGAGGCCGTTGACCCTTTGCTCGATGGAATCGGCAGCCGTCAAGATCAGTACCGGCAGCAGCGACGAACGCGAGCGCAGGCGGCGCAACACTTCCAGTCCCGACAGTTTCGGCAAGCCCAGGTCCAGGATCAGCAGGTCGAATTCCTGGGTGGTCAGCGCCGTGTCGGCTTCCTGGCCGTTCTTGACACAGTCGATCGCGTACCCGGACTGACGCAGCGAGCGCGTTAGCCCGTCGGCGAGTACGCTGTCGTCTTCGGCAAGTAAAATACGCATGGGCGGGCATCCGGTCTCAGAAGTGTGTATTGTGGTTCATTTGCCTAAACATAGCGAGTTCTTGAGGATTTTCAAAGTAATTGAACGTCGCGCTTGCAATAAGTACTGTTTTTTTATACAGTGTCACTAGTTGTGAATTTTGTCGCGAATTTAGTTGCGAAGTTAGTTGTGGTCATCGTTGTAAATTCAACCAGCAATTCCGAACCCGTGCTCATTGAGGCTGAAAGAAAACATTATGGACGATAAGAAACCGGCAGCATCCGTTTCCGAGAAGGGCAAGGCGCTTGCGGCTGCATTGGCGCAAATCGAAAAGCAGTTTGGCAAAGGCTCGGTGATGCGCATGGATGCCGGCGCCGTGATCGAAGAGGTGCAGACCGTTTCGACCGGTTCCCTGGGCCTAGACATTGCGCTGGGCGTGGGCGGCTTGCCGCGCGGGCGCGTGGTGGAAATTTACGGGCCTGAGTCGTCCGGCAAGACCACCCTCACTTTGCAAACCATCGCCGAAATGCAAAAGCTGGGCGGCACCTGTGCCTTTATCGATGCCGAGCACGCGCTCGACGTCGGCTATGCCCAAAAATTGGGCATCAACCTGTCCGAGTTGCTGATTTCGCAGCCAGATACCGGCGAGCAGGCGCTCGAAATCACCGATGCGCTGGTGCGTTCCGGTAGCGTCGACCTGATCGTGATCGACTCGGTGGCGGCATTGACCCCGCGCGCTGAAATCGAGGGCGACATGGGCGACTCGTTGCCGGGCTTGCAGGCGCGCCTGATGTCGCAAGCGCTGCGCAAACTGACCGGCTCGATCAATCGTACCAATACGCTGGTCATTTTCATCAACCAGATCCGCATGAAGATCGGTGTCATGTTCGGTAGCCCCGAGACCACCACCGGCGGCAATGCGCTCAAGTTCTACGCATCGGTTCGGCTCGACATCCGCCGCACCGGCTCGATCAAGTCGGGTGACGAAGTGATCGGCAACGAAACCAAGGTCAAGGTCGTCAAGAACAAAATCGCGCCACCGTTCCGCGAAGCGCATTTCGATATCTTGTATGGCGAAGGCACGTCGCGCGAGGGTGAAATCCTCGATTTGGGTTCGGATGCAAAAGTGGTCGAGAAGTCCGGTTCCTGGTACAGCTACAACGGCGAGCGCATTGGCCAGGGTAAAGACAATGCGCGTACATATCTGAAGGAACGTCCGGCACTGGCGCGCGAGATCGAAAACAAGGTCCGGGTTGCGCTGGGCGTGCGTGAATTGCCGCCAATCGCGGCCGGCAAGGCCGAACCGGTGGCCAAGCTCAAGGCGGTAGAGTAATTAGGACGTTTGCCGCTGGCCTGCGTTGTCGGGCTGGCGGTGGACAGGAAGAATATCGTGGCGGGATCGCACATCAGCCTGAAAGGGCGCGCACTCCGATATTTATCGATGCGCGAACACAGCCGGCTTGAGCTTGGGCGCAAACTGGCCCGGCACGCCCAGGAAGGTGACGACGTCGAAGCTCTGCTAGACACGCTGGAAGCGGCCGATTGGCTATCGCAAGAGCGGTTTTCGGAATCGCTGATCCATCGGCGCGCGGCGCGCTATGGCAATAGCCGTATTGTGGCGGAGCTGCAAAGCCACGGGGTGGGCGGCGAGGCGCTTTTGGCGCTCAAGGCTGGTTTGGTCGAGGACGAGACGGCGCGCGCCTGCGAAGTGTGGCGCAGAAAGTTCGGCACCGTCGCCGCCGACACGGCCGCACGCGCCAAGCAAACGCGCTTTCTTCTGCAGCGTGGATTTACCCATCGTGCGATTCAGGTGGCATTGCGCGGGCTTGAGCCTGACCAATATCAGGATTAGGCAGTGCGGAATCACCTTCGGCAGCGCCCCGTCCCATACGCTAGTGCCGAACTTTTTCACCAGCGCGTCAACCGCTGGTCCTGCTCGATCAGTGGCAACAAAAAATCCCCTAAAAGTAAGCGCAACAGTCGGTGGCATTCACCGCAATCGACCCCCACCGAATGTTGGTACTAGGCAAGCCTGCGGTATGGCGCGATAATGCTGCTTTGCGTATGCGTTTTGTGCAATGACGGCTTGCCAACGAGTCGATATCCCATGCGCGTGGCGCGAAGTCGGGCGTTTGCATTACTCAAGCACACAATTACACGGTTAAAGACGGATCAGCTATGAAAATCAACAATCTTAAGATTGGTACTCGCCTGGCATTGGGCTTCGGGATCGTCACGCTACTGATGATTGCGCAGGGATCGATTGGCATTTACCGAATGGCCGAAATCGAGAGGAGCCTCGACCATATCGTCAACGACAGCAACCTCAAGATCAAGGCCGTCAGCGAAATGCGGCAAGACGTGATGGTTGACGCAATGGCCACCCGGAACATCGCGCTAATGACCAAAGAGGAGGAAATCAGCGCCGAAATCGACCGCATCGCAGACGCCCGCGAAGACTATCAACTGAATCTGGACAACCTCAACAACCAGGTTAAAACGGACAGTGGCAAAGCCAATCTGGCAAAAATTGAAAGCGCGCGCGCCATCAGCGTGTCATTGGCCGACAAGGCCGTGGCGCTGGCACGCGAGGGTAAGCAGGCCGACGCGGCGGCGGTTTTGATGACTGAAGTGCTGCCAAATCAGAAGAAGTGGATCAGTGCGCTGGAAGAAATGGTAAGGCGGCAGGACAAGCTGGCAGACGACGTCGTTGCCAGCGCCGGGGAGTCGTACAAAAAAGCCCTGTGGCTGACGGTAATGATGGTGGTAGCGGCGACATTACTCGGCTGTATTATTGCGTGGCTGGTGAGTCGCAGCATCAGCCGTCCCTTGGAGCGGGCCGTTGCGATAGCGCGCCGCGTGGCCGATGGCGACCTCAGCGCGGAGATCGTGGTGACATCGACCGACGAGACCGGCAAACTGATGCTGGCGCTGAAAGATATGAACGAGCATCTGGCCCAGACCCTGAGCCGGGTGCGGAGCGGTGCCGATACCATTGCCACCGCCTCGACCCAGATTGCGGCCGGCAACCTCGACTTATCCTCGCGTACCGAACAGGAAGCGAGCTCGCTGGAAGAAACAGCATCGGCGATGGAGCAATTGACCTCCACGGTCAGGCAGAACGCCGACAATGCGCGGCAAGCGAACCAGCTGGCGCAATCGGCGTCGGAAGTGGCCATCAAGGGCGGGCAAGTGGTTGCGCAAGTGGTTGATACGATGGGCTCGATCAATACCTCATCGAAAAAAATTGTCGATATCATCGGTGTGATCGACGGCATCGCGTTCCAGACCAATATCCTGGCGCTCAATGCGGCAGTCGAGGCGGCCCGGGCCGGCGAGCAGGGGCGCGGCTTTGCCGTGGTTGCCACGGAAGTGAGGAGCCTGGCGCAGCGCAGCGCGGCGGCGGCGAAGGAAATCAAGACGCTGATCGGCGACTCGGTGAGCAAGGTCGACGTCGGCAGCGCGCTGGTCGCGCAGGCCGGCAGCACGATGACACAAATTGTCGCGAGCATCCGTAGCGTGACCGACATCATGGGTGAGATCACCGCCGCCAGCCAGGAACAGACGATCGGGATCGAACAGGTCAACCTGGCAATTGCACAAATGGATGCAGTGACGCAGCAAAATGCCGCGCTGGTGGAGGAGGAAGCCGCCGCCACGGCCGCGCTCAAGACGCTGGCCGAAGACTTGGCGCAAGTGGTTGCCGGATTCACGCTGGAAAAGGTGACGCTTGCCGATTCGGTCGGCGCGCCGCTCGCGCCACCGAAGCAGCCCCATCACCATCAACGGGCCCTGGCTGCAAGCGCTGTCGCCAAGATCGCGGCCAGCTAGTGTAGTGCGTAGAACGCCTGTCGTTTATGAATGGATCGTAGGGCGGAAAAGGCTCGGCGCCCCCGCTAGCGCCTTCCGCCGGAGCTGCCACCGGCTGGGCGTCGTTGGCGGATTGCGGCCGGTCACCGGCGCTCATCCGCCCTACAGCCTGCAATTGCCGCCACAATTTAAGGTGCAATCCATGTGCCGCTCTGCACTAGCGGACCGGGAACGGTCGGCTTGGGAATGGGATACTGCAAGAAATCCCCATTGATTGATCAGCCAATTCTAGGTTGCAGCGCAACTTATGCTACACTTTCGCGCTTTAGCAGCGCCGCATGAGCGGTTGTTGTCGTAGAAGCTGCGACAACGTGCATTAGCACACGGCTGCGTACAATTTTCGCCGCACTTCCGGCATTGGTTCCTATGCCCCTGTCAGCTCCAGTTTCGCGACGTACCTTGCGACACACGCGTGCCATCACGATCGAAGCGTTCGCGCGCGACGATGGCCTATGGGATATTGACGCCCACATTACCGATATTAAGACCCGCAACGCCCCGCTTGCCTCCGGCGTGCGCCAAGCCGGAACCCCGCTGCACGACCTGCGCTTGCGCATCACCATCGACCGCGCCATGGTGATTGTCGATGCCGAAGCTGTCTCCGATTCGGTGCCGTACCCGGGATTTTGCGACACCATCGGCCCCGCCTACAAGAGCCTGATCGGCCTGTGCCTGATGAAGGGTTTCCGCTTGGGCATCAAGGAACGTCTCGCTGGCGTGATGGGTTGCACCCATTTGTCCGAACTGGCGCAAATTTTACCCACGGCGGCCATCCAAGCCTATGCAAGCGACGTGTTCGCCACCCGCGACGGTGACGGCGACGACCAGCTTAGCACCAAACCATTCCAGATCGACAAATGCCATGCCCTGCGTTCCGACGGCGCCGCCGTCGCCAAATATTATCCGCGCTGGGTGGCAATCAGCGTACCTGACTAGCGTTCCAATTCCGTTTTATCCGCACCTCAACCGCATTTTTTCATATCAGTATCAGAAGGGAAGCCAGCATGAAAATCCATGAGTATCAAGGCAAAGAAATCCTCCGCCAATACGGAGTGACGGTTCCGCGCGGTATCCCGTGCATGTCCGTGGAAGAGGCTGTGAAAGCGGCTGAAACGCTGGGCGGCCCGGTGTGGGTAGTCAAGGCGCAAATCCATGCCGGCGGTCGCGGCAAGGGCGGCGGCGTGAAAGTGGCCAAGTCGCTGGAGCAAGTGAAGCAATTCGCGAACGAAATCATGGGCATGCAGCTGGTCACCCACCAAACCAGCGCCGAAGGCCAGAAAGTGCGCCGCCTGCTGGTTGAAGAGGGCGCCGACATCAAGAAAGAACTGTATGTCAGCATGGTGACCGACCGCATCAGCCAGCGCGTCGTGTTGATGGCGTCAAGCGAAGGCGGGATGGACATCGAAGAAGTGGCCGAAAGCCACCCAGAACTGATCCACCAAGTCGCCATCGATCCGGCAGTCGGCCTGACCGACGCCGAAGCGGACGACATTTCGACCAAGATCGGCATTCCCAGCGCGTCGATCGCAGACGCCCGCGTTCAACTGCAGGGCCTGTACAAGGCGTTCTGGGAAACCGACGCCTCGCTGGCCGAGATCAACCCGTTGATCCTGACCGGTTCCGGCAAGGTCATCGCGCTCGACGCCAAGTTCAACTTCGACGCCAACGCGCTGTTCCGTCAGCCCGACGTTGTCGCTTACCGCGACCTGGACGAAGAAGATCCGGCTGAAGTCGAGGCCTCCAAGTTCGATCTGGCTTACATTTCGCTCGACGGCGACATCGGCTGCCTGGTCAACGGCGCCGGCTTGGCGATGGCGACCATGGACACCATCAAACTGTTCGGCGGCGAGCCTGCCAACTTCCTGGACGTTGGCGGCGGCGCCACGGCCGAGAAAGTGACCGAAGCGTTCAAGATCATGTTGAAAAACCCGGGCCTGAAAGCCATCCTGGTCAACATTTTCGGCGGCATCATGCGCTGCGACGTGATCGCCGAAGGCGTGATCGCCGCGTCCAAAGCCGTTTCCCTGAAAGTGCCGCTGGTGGTGCGCATGAAGGGCACGAACGAAGATCTGGGCAAGAAAATGCTGGCCGAGTCCGGTTTGCCCATCATCGCTGCCGATACCATGGAAGACGCAGCGAAGAGTGTTGTCGCCGCTGCTGCCGGTCACGCTTAATCTCAAGGAATAAACATGTCGATCCTGATCAATAAAGATACCAAAGTAGTTACCCAGGGGATTACCGGCAAGACCGGCCAATTCCACACCCGCGGCTGCCGCGAATACGCGAACGGCAAGAACTGCTTCGTTGCGGGCGTGAACCCGAAAAAAGCCGGCGAAGACTTCGAAGGCATCCCGATTTTCGCCACCGTTGCACAAGCGAAAAAAGAAACCGGCGTGAACGTGTCGGTGGTCTACGTGCCGCCGGCAGGCGCGGCAGCGGCGATCTGGGAAGCGGTCGAAGCCGACCTCGACCTCGTCATCTGCATCACCGAAGGCATTCCCGTGCGCGACATGATGGCGCTCAAAGACCGCATGGCAAAGGCCGGCAGCCGCACCTTGCTGCTGGGGCCAAACTGCCCGGGCCTGATTACCCCGGACGAAATCAAGATCGGCATCATGCCGGGCCATATCCACAAGAAGGGCCGGATCGGCGTGGTCTCGCGCTCTGGTACCTTGACCTATGAAGCAGTGGGCCAGCTGACGGCACTGGGCCTGGGTCAATCGAGCGCAGTGGGCATCGGCGGCGACCCGATCAACGGCTTGAAGCACATCGACATCATGAAGATGTTCAATGACGATCCCGATACCGATGCTGTTATCATGATCGGCGAAATCGGCGGTCCGGATGAAGCGAACGCGGCTTACTGGATCAAGGACAACATGAAAAAGCCGGTGATTGGGTTCATCGCTGGCGTAACGGCGCCCCCGGGCAAGCGCATGGGTCACGCCGGCGCCCTGATTTCCGGCGGCGCCGACACAGCGCAAGCCAAACTGGAGATCATGGAAGCATGCGGCAT
>JANPCW010000746.1:0-3653 GCA_031431155.1 Janthinobacterium sp.
GCGCTCTCTGTGCGGCGCGTACATCGTAGACACACCCCGCCACGCCTGTGGATCGACGGCGCACTCCTGCCGTTTCGCGGTGGGTCCGTGACGTTGCTCCTGCAGGCCGGTGCGCGCGCGCGCACCAGCTACGACCAGGCCAGCGGCGAACTGATGGTCCAACTGCCGCCCGATAGCACCGAGCATCACCTCAAGGAACGGGTGCGCAGTTGGCTTCAACTGGAAGCGAAACGCCTGTTCGCCGAGCGCCTGGCCCTGTATGCCGACAAACTGGGCGTGACCTTCCATTCGTTCGCGCTGTCGTCGGCCGGCACCCGCTGGGGCTCGTGCACGGTGCAGCGCAAGATCCGCCTCAACTGGCGCCTGGTGCATTTCACACTGCCATTGATCGATTACGTGGTGGCGCACGAACTTGCGCACTTGCGCGAGATGAATCACAGTGCACGCTTCTGGGCCACGGTCGAGACGATCTATCCCGACTATGCACAGGCCAAACTGGCGCTGCGCAAGCGCGCGCAGGAACTGCCGGTCTTGTTCAGCTAGTGTAGGGCAGATGAGCGCCGGTGACCGGCCGTAATCGGCCAATCGGTGCAAACATACGGCGGATAACGCTGCGCTCATCCGCCCTACGCCGGTAATTATCGACACAATTTAAGATGCATTACATGTGACGCACTGCACTAGCGCCGGATCGATTCCGGCGCCGGTTCTGATTGGTCCATGATCAGCGGCCGCAGCAAGGCCAGCGTGCGCTGCGTGGCGCCGCGATGCTGGTTGGCAAATGCCAACGCATGGGAAGCGATCACGGCGCGCTCGCCCGCCGCATCTAGCAGGCGCGAGGCCTGCTGCATGAGCGCATCGGCATCCGTCACGCGCACGGCGGCGCCGGCGGCGATCGCGTCTTCGGTCATCAGCGCAAAATTGAAGGTATGCGGCCCGATCAGCACCGGCTTGCCGACCGCGGCCGCTTCGATCAAGTTTTGTCCGCCCAGCGGCAGCAGGCTGCCACCGATGAAGGCACAGTCGCAGGCCGCAAAGTAGGCGAACATTTCACCCATCGAATCGCCCAGCAGGACCTGGACCTCGGCACCCAAGGGCTCGGCCTTGCGCGCCAGTGCGGAGCGGCGCTCAAGCTTGAAACCGTGCCCGGCGATCAAATCCGCCACGCTGTCGAAGCGCTGCGGATGGCGCGGCACGATCACCAGCAGCATTCCAGCCGGCGCCGGCGTCAAGCCGCGCAAGGCGTCCAGGATCAAGGCCTCTTCGCCGTCGCGCGTGCTGGCGCATAGCAGCACCGGACGCGGCCCGATCTGAGCGCGCAGTTTTGCGCCAGCCTCGAGCGCCGCAGCCGGCACCAGCACATCGAATTTGATGCTGCCGGTGACCGCAACCTGCGGCACGCCCAGGGTGCGCACGCGGCCGGCGTCGGCCTCGGTCTGGGCCGCCACCAGCGCAATGCCGCGCGCAGCGTCTTGCATCAGGCGCCCCAAGCGGCGCGCCTTGCCCAGCGAGCGTTCGGACAACCTTGCATTGACCAGCGCCACCGCCACCCCGCGCTTGCCGCACTGCGCGATCAGGTTCGGCCACACTTCAGTCTCCATCAAGATGCATAAGCGCGGCGCGAAATGGGCGATGAAGCGGCCTACCATGGTGCCGGTGTCGTAGGGCAGATACGACTGAACCAGGCGCGCGCCGTGCTTGGAAAATAAGGCGCGGCCCGCGGCACGGCCGGTTGGCGTCATGTGCGTCAGCACGATGCGGCACTCGGGATAGGCCGCCAGCAGCGCGTCGATCAGCGGCTCGGCCGCGCGCGTCTCCCCAACCGACACCGCATGCACCCAGAGCGTCAGTGGCGCTGCGGGGCCAGCCGCGGTCCGGTAAAAACCGAGCCGTTCGCCCCAGTGCTGACGGTATCCCGCCTCCAGCCGCCCCCGCCACCACAGCCGGGCCAGCACCAGCGGCATGGCCAGCCACCACAGTGTCGAGTAGACTGTGCGCATCAGCGGCCCAGCAGCTGCGCGGCCGCGGCGCACACTTCGGCCGCGCCCGGCGGCGCGCCCAGGTCGCCCAGGTTGACGATCTTGGGCGACCAGTAACCCTCGGTTTTCCAGCGCGCCGAATCGCAATAGAGCTCGATCGTGGGTCGCAGGAAGGCCGCCGCGATGTGGGTCAGGCCGGTGTCGACGCCGATCGCCAGCGCCGCATTGCGCGCCAGGCTAACCGCGTCCTCCATCGACAGGCGCGGCAAGACGCGCGCATTGGGCAGGCTCGCCGCCAGCAATTGGGCCTCGCGCTGCTCTTGTTCGGAACCCCAAGGCAGCAGGATCGGCATCGGGGCCAGCCGGTGCCCCAGCTCGATCCAGTTTTGGGCCGCCCATTTCTTGGCGTTGCGCGCGGTCCCGTGGAAAAAGACCGCATACTCGGCCTGCGGCATCCAGTCGGGCCGGTTGCCCATGTCGGGGCCGGGCAAGCCGAAATCGGGGGCGGCGTCGAGCGTGTATCCGAGCGTTTGCGCCGCCACAAGGCGCCCGCGCGCCACTGCGTGGGTGCGCGGATCGAGCCGAATGCTCTTGGTGTGGAACAGGCGCGAAATGCCTTCGTAACCCGAGCCTTCTGTGCCGTTGGCCAGACCGACCTTTTGGCCGCCGGGCGCCAAGCGCGCCGCGCCCATGATGATGCCGGTCTTGAGCAAACCCTGGGTCTCGAACACATAGTCATACGGCTGCCGGCGCAGGGCTCTGACGAAGGCGCCGATTTCAGCCCGGGTGACTTTGGCCCCGAGGCTCTTGCGCCAGCGCCGCAAGGCGAACGGGATGATGGTGCGGACCCGGCTGTTGAGCCGGACCAGGCTGGTGTATCCCTCTTCGACCACCCAGTCAATCTGCGCGGTTGGATGGTGGCGCACGATATCGGCCACCATCGGCAGGTTGTGCAGCACGTCGCCCAGCGACGAGACGCGCACCAGCAGGATGTTCAAGGGCGCTGGCACGCCTTGCGGCGCGGTTGCCGGCATCAGAACGGCAACACAGCATCCGGCTTGGCAGCCAGGATCACGCGTCGAAATTGGCCCTGGATGCGCGCCAGAGCGGCGCCCGATTCGGCCTCGAAGCGCATCACCACGACCGGCGTCGTGTTCGAGGAACGGGCCAGGCCGAAGCCGTCCGAGTACTCAACCCGCAAGCCGTCGATGTCGATGATGCGCTCGGCGCCAGGAAATTGGGCGTCGCTGCGCAACCGCTCGATCAGGGCCACGTTTTCACCTTCCTTCAGTTCCAGGTGCAGTTCCGGCGTGCTCGACGATTGCGGCAGCGCGTTCAGGACTGCCGACGGATCGGGCACGCGGGTGAGCAATTCGAGCAGGCGGGCGCCCGCGTACAGGCCGTCGTCAAACCCGTACCAGCGGTCCTTGAAGAAGATATGGCCGCTCATCTCGCCGCCCAGCGGCGCACCGGTTTCACGCAGCTTGGCCTTGACCAGCGAGTGCCCGGTCTTCCACATCAGCGGCACGCCGCCATGGCTGGCGATCCAGGGCGCCAGATGGCGCGTGCATTTGACGTCATACAGGATCTGCGCGCCCGGATGGCGGGTGAGCACGTCGGCCGCGAACAACATCATTTGGCGGTCCGGATAAATGATCTGGCCATCCTTGGTGA
>JANPCW010000747.1:0-4096 GCA_031431155.1 Janthinobacterium sp.
CCGGCGATCGGGTCGGGCAAGTCGAGCAAGGTGACGTGCTGGGTCACGAACGCCGGCGACTTGCTGATGGCCCTGGCGATCTCGCCCTTCCTGATGCCTTTCGCCAGCTCGCGCCCGATGTAATCGGCGATCTCGCGCGCCGTCAGCTCGTTGCGCTGCAGGTTCTCGACGACCTGGTCGGCCTCGTTGTAATCGTTGTCAATGAAACCGGGAATCGTCGTCTTGCCGGCCCGCCTGGAACCACGGAAACGGCGGGCGCCGTGGTTGATGATGAAGCGCCCCGGCGCGTCGGGATTGTCGCGCACGGAAATCGGCGCCTTGACGTTGCGCAGGCCGATGGAGGCGGCCAGCTCGGCAAGGCTCTCGTTGGAAAAGCCGGGGTTGTCTTCCGTCCGTGGCTGTCGTGGATCCTCGTCGATCAGGTCCATGTCCAGCGCGAGCGGACCGCCGAAGCGGGCAGCGGTAGCCGCAGCCTTGGTGGCGGCCGGCCTGGCGCCGGTGCTGACCGCCCCGGGCTTGCGCCGCTTCGTTGCGGCAAGCGGCGCAATGTTTCCGGACATTTTCTTGGTCGTGCTCGTCATCTGCGATCTCCATTCTTCAGGAACATAAACAGCCAGTGAACAAATTTAAGTGCATTCCCGACTTGCTGCGGTTGACCTGCCGCCAACACTGGAAAACCGGATGCCGGTGCATAGACCAGGCTATAGCCACACGGCCGCCGCCCGGTTCCTGCGGTGTTCGCCGCCCACGACAAGAATTCAATCTGGCGCTCATCGTGCGCAGATCGTCGCAGTGGCCGTGATCCCATTCTTCATGTTTTTATGCTGCATCAGGCAAAGTCTTGCCGACACCGGCTTTTTGCCTTGCAAACGGCCAGTTGGTTCATTTCTTGGACGCCAGTTTATGCGCCGCATCCTCTGCCCACTTTTTCACGATGAAGGCCTGGTGTTCCGGCAGCACAACCGTAACCCCTTGGTACCCTGGTGGCAAGTTTTTCGTGATGAATGCGCGCCACACCCGATTTACTGCCTGCGACACTGCGCCATCGGATAGCTGCAGCGATGCAACGAACCGCGCTTGCGGCCGGGCCAGCACCAGTACGCCGTGTGCGATGTCGATGGTGCGTTGGCCCACGGCCAGACCTTTCAGGCAGGTTTGAAACTGAACCTCGGTCAACCGCTTTTTCATCGATGGCGCCCATGGTCGTCGCGGCATGAGCACGTCCAAAATGAAGGTCACAATCAGTGCCGCGGTCATGCCCAGCCCTACCCGCGTCCGCCGCAAACCGTTTTGGCAGCAAAATAATTCGTCGTACCCGTTCTGTCAGAATCCTTTTGGCTGGCCAAACGCAACATAGTAGTTGAGGCCCGACAACGCCGCAAAGTGCAGGAAAAACGTCCAGCCGGCATTCACTCCGGGCGTGCTCCAGTAGTAGAGCATGCGAATCAATTGGAAAAGGAGATCAAACGCACCGACCCATTGCAGCACTGGCCACCGGGGCAACGAGGACCCAGACAACCGTGCTGCCCCCCGCCAATAATTGATTGCCTTCGATCTTCGGCGCCACGCGCGCGCCGGGCTGCGGTCCCTGCTGCCGCGCCTGAGCGGGTTTCTTGACCACATCCGGAAACTCGATGATGCTTGCCATCGCCATGCCTTTCCATTCGTCGCGCCCGTGGCAGGATTCTAGTTAATACCGGGCCATTGGGTATCATCATGGCGTCAAACCCTTTCGTAAACCTTGATTTTAGCTAAATCGATGCGTGCTTTAGCAGCTAAAAACTTTTCCTTATTGCCACCTAAAAAGCGCGGCGTGTTCAGGCTCGCCAAAACATCCACCCACCATTAAAATTCGCCAGCGCCATGTATATCGAATGGTTTATTCAAGATCAATTTCTATTCATATCCGTAAAAAACTGACGTTTATTGCGTCAATTGTCAAGCAATATATTCGATATATGCATCACAATTAAGCACGAAATGGCTTTTGTCGCGTCTGCGGAACCGGTTCAATTCAGGATCAGACGTCCGGCGCGCCAGACGTTACCAATCAAACGTTTCCAATGTCAACCGCGGCATTGATCCTGCAACAAGGAGCTGGAAAATAGATCGTGAGGATTTGGGGTGCGGGAGACCACAAGCATTTTTTGGCAGCGAGCGAAACCGAAATCCATCGACGGAAACGTTGGATGGTGAAGATCGCAGGAAATTTGAAGGGAGGTCATGATGAGTGGCGATGAAATCCTGGGCGTTGGCGAAGCGTCCGCGCTCTTGCACGCTGAATCGGAGACAGTCCTGCAGTTCGCCCGCAGGGGCGAACTGCCTGGGACGCGCATTGGAAAGTCATGGGTCTTTCTGCGCGAGGACGTCATCGCGTTCCTGAAAAATCAGATACTCAGGGACACCGAGGAAAGGCGACGCCAGCAGGCGACTGGGTTCGCCAATGCCGTCCTGATGCCAATCGCCCCGAGCAAACGCCGCACGCACCTGCCGACCCTGCCGGTCCTGCCCGCTCGGCCGTCGGAATCATGATTACCAGAGATGCGGCGCAAGGTCGCTACCACGCAAGCTCGCGTAGCGCTGCAGCATGCGGATACTTCGGTGACCGGTAATCTTGGCGATGAGCACATCCGACAGGGTCGTCTTTTCGTAGAGGCGGCATGTCGCCTCGTGCCGGATGTCATGGAAATGCAGTCCGATCACTTTTGCGTCGATGAAGATGTTTCTGAATGTCCGTGACAGTTCGCTGGTGGCAGCATCGAGTCCGGCCACGCTCGCTTCGCCATTCCAGAACGGAAACAGCCGTCCATCGCGCGACGCGATCGGCTCTGCCTGGCCTGCCATGTAATCTCGCAGCAGCGCACTGGCCGTACTCGACAGTGGAACCTGACGACTATCGCCGTTCTTGGTCCGGTCCAGAAAGATGGTCCTTTTTGCCAGACTGACCTGATTGACGTTCAGCGTATAGGACTCCCGCATCCGCATGGCTGTTTCCAGCGCCAGCGTAAAGAAAGCCTTTTCATCAGGGCGAGCCTCGATGACACCAAGGATGCGCTCTTCTTCATCGCTATCGAGCCGGCGGTCACGCTCGATATCGCGCTTGGCCTTCTTTCCGGCGGCAATGGCCAGTCTGTTGTCATCGTCGGTATACGTGCCGAAACCGCGCTTGAGAAGCCGCAGCGGATTCTGCGCCATGATCTCGGGATGCTTGCGCAGCATCCAGTCAAAGCAGCGCGCCAGCGCCCCGTGGCGATGCCGGATCGTCGACGGGGAAAGATTTTGGGCGCGTTTCATCGCGCGGATCCATCCTTCGGCCCAGTCGTAATTGAGTTGACCGGTGCTGACGGTGGCCACGCTCGCGCGAACAGTATCGAGCAACTTGACATCGGAAACGGGCACCGAATTGTTTCTGATGTAACCGGCGATGCAACGGGAAACGGTCCAGATTTCCTGCGTGGGTTTTGTGCGTTCAAGCAACGACGCAGGGACAATGCCTTGGGCCAAGAGCGCCTCGAGTTGTTTGCCGTACGCTTGGGCCTGCTCATGCGAATCGAACGTTGCCCACAATGTTTTGGGCAACAGTTTGTTCTTGATGCTCAGTTGGAATGTGCCATTCGCACGAGATTTTATCGATGCCATGGGTTCATCGTAGAGATGAGGCACCGGAATGTCAACGGCCAGTTGGCCGTTTCAGGGGAGGCATGCCTCCTTTTTCGGGAGGCATGAACCTTGTTCGAACCCGCTAGAAATGCGCTAAGTCCTTGATTATATGGAGGCGGGAAGCGGAATCGAACCGCTCTAAACGGCTTTGCAGGCCGCTGCATAACCTCTTTGCTACCCCGCCGGTGGAACTAAATGGGAAGCTGGTACAGCTTCCTCTAAAAATGTGGAGCGGGAGAAGAGTCTCGAACTCTCGACCTCAACCTTGGCAAGGTTGCGCTCTACCAACTGAGCTACTCCCGCATTGGAGCCACGCATTATCGCAGAAACCGAACTGCATTCCTAGCAATAACTTTACTTCTGATGCCTGCCAGCTTGACACTGGAGCGGGAGAAGAGGCTCGAACTCTCGACCTCAACCTTGGCAAGGTTGCGCT
>JANPCW010000748.1:0-2686 GCA_031431155.1 Janthinobacterium sp.
TGGGCCAAACAGAATGGGGCGCAGATCGAGCGCTTCAACCTGGCCCGGCAACCGATGGCTTTTGCTGAAAATCCGGCGGTGAAGAGCTTCCTGGAACGCTCCGGCGCCGAGGCACTGCCGCTCATTCTTGTTGACGGCGAAGTCGCCTTGGCGGGGCGCTACCCCAACCGTGCGGAGCTGGCCCGCTGGGCTGGCATTGCGCAGCCTGCCGCCGAATCGACACCGGCCGATAGCTGCTGCTCCGGCGGCCGCTGCTGCTGAACCCGGGAGACGTCATGATGAAATTCCTGGAGCAGCCCCCGCGTTTCCTCTTTTTCACCGGCAAAGGCGGCGTGGGCAAAACCTCGCTTGCCTGCGCAACTGCCATCGCGCTCGCCGAAGCTGGCCAGCGTGTATTGCTGGTCAGTACCGACCCGGCCTCGAATGTGGGGCAGGTATTTGGTGTCAGCATTGGCAATCAGATCACCGCCATTCCAGCCGTTGCGCGCTTGTCTGCGCTGGAAATCGATCCGCAGGCGGCGGCGCAGGCATACCGCGAGCGTATCGTCGGGCCTGTCCGTGGCCTATTGCCTGAAGTCGTGGTGAAGGGTATCGAGGAACAGCTTTCCGGAGCTTGCACGACCGAGATTGCCGCTTTCGATGAGTTCACCTTGTTCCTGACCGACCCGGCATTGACCACCGACTACGATCACATCATATTCGACACGGCACCGACCGGACACACGATCCGGATGCTGCAACTGCCTGGCGCCTGGACCGGCTTTCTGGAACAGGGCAAGGGCGATGCATCCTGCCTCGGCCCATTGGCCGGCCTGGAAAAGCATCGCAGCCAGTACAAGGCCGCCGTCGAAGCCTTGGCCGATGCCCGGCGCACGCGCCTGGTTTTGGTCGCTCGGGCGCAACAGGCCACCTTGCGCGAAGCCGCCCGCACGCATGAAGAACTGGCGGCCATTGGCCTGTCGCAGCAGTATCTCGTCATCAACGGCGTGCTGCCCCGCAGCGAAGCGGCACAGGATGCGTTGGCTGCGGCGATTTGCGAGCGCGAACAAGCAGCCCTATCTGCGATTCCTGTTGTGCTCAAGGCATTGCCGTGCGATCGGGTGGCCCTCAAGCCCTTCGATCTGGTTGGGCTTGATGCTCTGCACCAGTTGCTCGCTGAAACAGCACCGCAGTTGGTCGCCCGAGAAGAACAAGCGATCACCCTCAATGCGCCCAGCCTGTCGGCGCTGGTCGATGGCATCGCCGCCGACGGACACGGCCTTGTGATGTTGATGGGCAAAGGCGGCGTCGGCAAAACCACCTTGGCCGCTGCGATCGCCGTCGAGCTGGCCCATCGCGGTCTGCCGGTACACCTTTCCACTTCCGATCCGGCTGCCCATCTCACCGACACGCTGCACGGCTCACTGGACAAGCTCACCGTCAGCCGGATCGATCCGCACCTTGAGACCGAGCGCTACCGGCAACATGTGCTCGACACCAAAGGCGCGCAGCTCGATGCCGCAGGCCGCGCCCTGCTGGAAGAGGATTTGCGTTCGCCTTGCACCGAAGAAATCGCCGTGTTCCAAGCGTTTTCGCGCGTCATCCGCGAGGCAGGCGAGAAGTTCGTGGTGATGGACACGGCCCCCACTGGCCATACCTTGCTGCTGCTCGACGCGACCGGGGCCTATCACCGGGAAGTGACACGCCAGAGTGGCAGCACGGGATTGCACCACGTTACGCCGATGATGCAACTGCAAGATCCAAAACAAACCAAGGTGCTGCTGGTGGCGCTAGCGGAAACCACGCCCGTGCTGGAAGCAGCTAGCCTGCAAGCAGACTTGCGCCGCGCCGGCATCGAGCCGTGGGCCTGGATCATCAATAACAGTGTGGCCGCAGCCCAGCCGCACTCACCTTTGCTGCGCCAGCGCGCGCGCAACGAGCTGCGCGAAATAGACGCCGTCACCACCCACCACGCCCAGCGCTATGCGGTCGTTCCCCTGTTGAGAGAAGAGCCGGTCGGCGTTGAACGTTTGCTGGAACTGGCGGGCCACATCACGCAAGGAGACTGACATGGCCGGCAAAATCTACAACGTACTGTTTATCTGCACGGGCAACTCGGCCCGCAGCATCATGGCCGAGGCCATCCTGAACCATCTTGGCCGCGACCGTTTCAAGGCGTACAGCGCAGGCAGCCATCCGCGTGGCGAACTGCACCCGCTGACGCTGGAAGTGCTCGTCAGTAAGTGCTACGACATCGGCGGCTTGCGCAGCAAGAGCTGGACAGAGTTTGTCGAACCTGACGCGCCGCCGATGGATTTCATCTTTACGGTGTGCGACCGGGCCGCTGGCGAGACGTGCCCGGCGTGGCCCGGCCAGCCAATCACGGCGCAATGGGGCTTTGCCGACCCGGCGGCGGTCGCCGGCGACCGGGATGAGCAGCTCAAGGCGTTCACTACTGCCCAGTTCGAGATCGCTAACCGCATCCGGTTGATGTTGAGTTTGCCCATTGACAAGATCGACCGACTGTCCCTGCAAACCAGGCTGCGCGAGCTGGCCCTGTTACGCAACGAACAAGCTGAAGGCTAATATTTTGTCTATTCAATGTGAAGTTATTATGAAAAATTCGGCGGGCGTGCCGATGAGCGTGTTCGAGCGCTACCTGACCGTGTGGGTGTTTCTCTGCATCGTCACCGGCATCGCCTTGGGC
>JANPCW010000749.1:0-1744 GCA_031431155.1 Janthinobacterium sp.
GTTTGCAGTGCATGCAGGGTCAGCATCCGCTGCATGGTGGGAATGATGCGCTCAAGGTCGACGTCGCGCTGGCTCAGGTCGCGCGCGCCATACAGCTCGTTCAAGAAAAACACGGCGGCCGCATGCGTGTTGGGCGCACCCAGCAGGTCGGCGTGGGTGCTTGCCAGGCGCGTCGATTGAAATTGCTTGAGCGCCGTGCGTGCGGCCAGCAGACCCGGGTCGGCCTTGGCGGCCTGGCGCTCGGCCTTGACCTGGCTCAGCTGGTGTTCCAGGGTTTTAACGAGCTGTTCTTTTTCCATACGGTTTTGTACCAGAAACGGTTAGACGCGGCGCTCTATTTTGCACGGGTCGGCCCATAGTTCTTTGGCGTACACTAGGAAAAACAACGTGGAATCAATGACATGCAGACGTCGCGCAGAACTTTTCTAAAAGTCGGCCTGGTTGGAGCGGTCGCGCTGGCGGCCGGCGGGGGAATCTACCGCCTGGTGCAGGGGCCTGCGCCGCTGGGACGCTTCGTGCTCGACGGGGAAGCCAAAGCGGCGCTCGGCGCGATTGTCCCTGTCATGCTGGGCCCGGTACTGCCGGTCGAACCGGCAGCGCGCACCGCCGCCATCGCCGCCGCCACCGGCCGGGTCCATCATGCCATCCTGGGCCTGCCGCTGGCGACCCAGAAGGAAGTGCAGGATCTGTTCGGGCTGCTGGCCCTTGGCCCGGCGCGCCGGTTCGTGGCCGGGGTGCCCGATGCCTGGGCCAACGCCCGCCCGGAACAGGTGGCCGCCTTCCTGCAAAGCTGGCGCCTGCACCGCTTCGCGATGCTGCAAACGGCCTATCATGCCTTGCATGACTTGATCATCGGCGCCTGGTACGCCGATCCGTCCAGTTGGGGCGCGATCGGCTATCCAGGCCCAATCAAGCAACTGAGCTAAGTTCGACGCCCGAGCGAATCCATCCAATCATATCGACACTCATGACAAATTTCATAGCCCCACTAGTGCCGATTCCCGGCCCGATTCGCGATCCGATCCAGGCCGGCCTTGCCTCCGGCTGGAAAGTGATCGACGGCGCGACCCTGCAGGCCGATCGGGTGCTTGAAGCGGACGTCGTCATCATCGGCAGCGGGGCCGGCGGCGGCGTCACGGCCGAAATTCTCAGCCTGGCCGGGCTGAACGTAGTGATCGTGGAAGAGGGCGCGCTCAAGTCCTCGAAAGACTTCAAGATGCGCGAGGCCGATGCCTATCCAGCGCTGTACCAGGAGTCGGCGGCGCGCAAGACGCGCGACAAGGCCATCAACATCCTGCAAGGGCGCACGGTGGGCGGCTCGACCACTGTCAACTGGACCTCGAGTTTCCGTACCCCGAACGGAACGCTGGCTTACTGGCAACAGCATTTCGGCCTGAAGGACTATACCTCCGAAGCACTGGCGCCCTGGTTCCTGATGATGGAACAACGCCTGAACGTGAGCACCTGGCTGGTGCCGCCCAACGAGAACAATGATTTACTCAGGCGCGGGGCAGGGCGCCTTGGGATTCCGGCCGCCGCCATCATGCGCAACGTGAAGGGTTGCTGGAACCTGGGCTATTGCGGCATGGGCTGCCCGACCAATGCCAAGCAGTCGATGCTGGTGACCACCATCCCGTCGGCCCTGAACCACGGTGCGACCCTGGTCACGCATGCGCGGGCCGAGCGCTTTGTGTTCAAGAGCGAGCGCGTCGATCATCTGGTGTGCAGCGCGCTCGATGCCAGC
>JANPCW010000750.1:0-5379 GCA_031431155.1 Janthinobacterium sp.
GTGCGGCCCGTGGCGGCGCCGGTCCGATCGATTCGGCTGGCTGTGCAGGGCATCGCACCTTCCGTTGAACCTGGCTTGCGGGGACGCAGACCGGGTGCATTCTTTTCGAAACTTTTATCATGACCACTCCCGTATCAAAGCGCCGCACGCCGGCCACCCAGCCGCTCGCGCTGGTTTCCGCACTTTCCCTTTGCTTTGCCGCAACCGCTCCGGCGCTGGCCCAAACTGCCGATCAAGGATTGCCCACGATCGTGATCACCGGCGCGCGTTTCGCCAGCGATCCCGGCCTGCTGCCGATCGGCGCGACCGTGATCAGCGCCGACGATATCCGGCGCGCAGGCGTGAACGATGTGAACCAGGCGATCCGCAAGATCGGCGGCGTGTACGGCCGTCAAAGTCTAGATTCGAGCCCGGATTTTAGCCTGGACCTGCGCGGCTTCGGCGCCAACAGCAACCAGAATCTGGTGGTGGTATTGGACGGCGTGCGCATGTCGGAAAATGATCTGGGCAGCCCGATGCTGTCGAGCATCCCGATCGATACGGTGGAGCGCATCGAAATCATTCGCGGTGGCAGCAGCGTGTTGTACGGCGACGGCGCCACCGGTGGCGTCATCAATATCACCACCAAGCGTCCTGGCAGTCCCTCCAGCCGTGGCTCGGTCAGGGCCGAAGTGGGACAGTTCGGCCTGCGCGACGTCCGCGCCTCGGTCGCGCAAACCTGGGACGGCTTCGCGCTCGACGCGGCCATCGGCAGCCAGCGCAGCGACAATTACCGCGCCAACAACGATTTCAAGACGCAAAGCTTTAGCGGCGGCGCGCAATTCAATACCAGTGGAGGGAGGGTCGGCGTGCGGCTTGACAGCACGCGCCAGGACGCGCGTTTCCCAGGGGCGCTTTCCCAGAAAGAATTTGACGCCGATCCGCGCCAGAGCAACCGTCCGAACGACTTCGGCTAGCTCGACCGCGCTCGCGGCACCGCCTTCGCTGAGCAGCGCGTCGGCAGCGTCGACGTCGCCGCGGAATTGTCGCACCGCGAGAGATCCACCGACAGCAGCTTCAATGGTTTTCCCTTCGTCGCCGACAGCAAGCAGACCCAGTTTTCCCCGCGCGTCCGGCACCTGGCAACATTTGGCCCGATGCTTAATGAGCTGGTGGCTGGAGTCGACCTGATCCGCTGGAAGCGCGCGACCGCGTTTGCCAATGAGACACAAAACTCGAAAGCGATTTATGCGCGCGATGAGGTCAAGTGGAATGCAGCACACGACGCGCGCCTGTCGATCGGTGCGCGTCACGAAGTGTTCGACAAGGAGGCGGCCGACCCGGCGCCGTTTTCGCAAACCCAGAATGCGTGGGAGTTGCAGGGTAGTTACAGCGTGCTGCCAAAAGTTAATTTGTTCGCCAAGGCAGGCCAGAGTTATCGGGTTGCGAACGCCGATGAAAATGGTTTCCGTGCGTCGTCATTCGCGCTCAAGGGCCAGACCTCGCACGACCTGGAATTTGGCGTGAGCGTCGGGGATGCGGCGCAAAAACTGACGGCGCGCGTGTTCCGGCATCGTTTGAGCAATGAGATTTTCTTTGATCCGACGCTCGGCTTTTGTGATCCAACGTTTGGTTGTTCTGGAGCCAACACCAACCTCGACCCGACTAAACGCCAGGGTCTGGAAATCGACGCCAGCACGCGCATCGCGCCCGACTGGCGCTTGACAGGTCATCTGCAGCACGTGAAGGCAAGCTTTACGGACGGCCCTAACGCCGGTAAGGAAATGGTCCTGGTCCCGAAAAACATCGTCACGGCGCGCCTGTCATGGGTGCCTGGCGATCGACAGAGCGCCGACATCGGCGTCCAATGGGTCGACAGCCAGCGCTTCGGCGGCGACTTCGACAACACCTGTTCGGCGCGGATTCCATCGTACACCACGCTGGACGCGCGCTACGCAAGGAAGTACGGCGCATGGGAAGTGGCGCTGACGGGCCTGAACCTGACCGACAAGCAGTACTACAGCAATGCGTTTGGCTGCAAATCGGGGATCTATCCGAGCGACGGGCGTCAGATGAAAATCTCGGCCCGTTACGACTTCTAGCGTATAGCGTCAAGAACCGGTTCGTGCGCCCGGTCGCAAGGGTATGCGGGCCGGATTGAGGATGAATGTGAAACAACGATTGCTGGGCGATTCAAACGCGCGCCACCGTCTCATTCTGACGGGGATGGCGGTGCTTGCCTTGCTCGTGCTGTTGATGTCCGGCATGACCGGCTCAATATCCCTGCCGCTGTCCGAACTGCCGGCGGCAGTGCTCGAAGTGGTTCAAGGCAAGGCCACTGGCCTGTCCGCGACCCTGCTCGACTTGCGCCTCGGGCGCGCCTGTAGCGCCTTCGTCACCGGCGCCGCGCTGGCGCTGGCGGGCGTGATGATGCAGGCTCTGTTGCGCAATCCCCTGGCAGACCCCTACGTGCTCGGCATCTCCAGCGGGGCGGCCGTCGGTGCATTGACCGCGCTGCTGTTCATGTCCGCCCTGTGGGTAGTCGATGCGGCCGCCCTGGGCGGGGCGCTGGCGGTATCCCTGATCTTGTATTTCCTGGCGCGGCGCGACCTCGCAGGGAACGTGCATGGCACTGGCGGCGACAGCAGCACCTTGCTGCTGACCGGCGTGATCCTGGCCTCGGCCTGCATGGCGCTGGTGACGTTGATGCTGTCGATCGCGCCCGAATCGCGCTTGCGCGGCATGGTGTTCTGGATGATCGGCGACCTGTCCGGCACCGGGTGGCGCACCTTGCCCTGGGTGTTGCTGATCGGTGCGCTCTGGTTCGCACGTCATCAGGCGCGCGCACTGAACGTGATGGCGCTGCATGCGGAGGCCGCCGCCACACTGGGTGTGCGGGTCGGTCCGCTGCGGCGCTCCCTGTTCATCTGTTCCGGCTTGCTAACGGCCAGCGCGGTGACCACCGCCGGCAGCATCGGCTTCGTCGGCCTGATCGTGCCGCACGCGTGCCGCTATGCGTTCGGGCCCGACCACCGGGTGCTGCTGCCGGCCGCCGCGCTGGCCGGCGGCACTTTCCTGGTGCTGGCCGACACCGTGGCGCGCACCGTGCTGGCGCCTTTGCAACTGCCGGTCGGCGTGGTCACGTCGCTGATCGGGGTGCCGATCTTCCTGTTCCAGTTGCACCAGCTTCGTTTGAGGCGGCCATGATCAGCACCACGAATTTGTCATTGCGGATCGGTGCGCGCACGCTGTTGTCGAACTTGAATTGGCAGGCGCAAGCCGGCCAGTGCTGGTGCGTGATCGGGCGCAACGGGGCCGGCAAGAGCACCCTGCTGCGCACCCTGGCCGGCATGCGCGCGCCCGATGGCGGTGCCGTCATGCTGGGCGGCAGCGCCTTGCCGGACTGGCCGCTGGCGGCGCTGGCGCGCAAACGCGCGTTCCTGGCGCAAGGGCGCAGCGATGCCTTTGCCTACCGCGTGATCGAAACGGTGCTGATGGCGCGCCACCCTTACCACGCGGACCGCTATTGGGAGGGCAGCGACGACCATCTGGCCGCCGAAGCGGCCTTGCGCGCGCTCGATGTGCTGGACCTGGCGCAGCGCGATGTGCGCACCTTGTCCGGCGGCGAGCGGCAGCGGGTCGCGATCGCCGCCTTGCTGGCGCAGGACACGCCCTTGCTGCTGCTGGACGAACCGGCCAATGCGCTCGACCTGGCGCACCAGGTCAGCGTGATGGGCTTGCTGGCACGCCTGTGCCGCGAACAGGGCAGGGCGGTGGTAATGGTCGGGCACGACCTGAACCTGGCGCACAGCGTGGCGACCCACGCCTTGTTGCTGATGAACGATGGCCAGTGGCAGGCCGGGACCGTGGCCGAGGTGATGCAGCCCGCCATCCTGACGCGCTGCCTTGGTCACCCGATCGAGACTATTGCGCACGGCGCGCGCACGATTTTTATCGCAGTCGATGTGCTAGACCAGACCGCAGTCGCCAACACCACGATCGAGAGTGTCGGCCATGCTTGAATCGCGTTGCCTGTTGCGCGCGGCCGCAGTCGCGTTGCTGGTAGCTTGGTCTGCGCTTAGCCAGGCCGCCCTTTCGGTGCGTGATGACGCCGGCAAGCTGGTGGTACTTGCGAAACCGGCGCAGCGCATCATTTCGATGTCGCCCCACGTGACCGAACTATTGTTTGCGGCCGGCGGCGGCGGGCGCATTGTCGGCGCCATGAATTTCAGCGATTACCCGGAGGCGGCCAAAGCCATTCCCTTGATCGGCAGTAACAATCAGATCGACCTGGAGCGCGTGATCGCGCTCAAACCGGACTTGCTGATCGTCTGGCAGAGCGGGAACACCGCGCGCCAGCTTGAGCAATTAGGCCGGCTCGGGGTCCCGATGTTCTACAGCGAGCCGCGCAAGCTCGACGACGTGGCCGAGAGCCTGCTGCGCTTGGGCCAACTGATGGGAACCGAGCAGATCGCGCGGCCAGCGGCGGCAGCTTTTCGCCGGAAGATCGCGGCGCTGGCCGGCAAGTATGCCAAGCGACCGCCGGTGCGCGTGTTTTACCAGATCTGGGATAAGCCGCTCTATACCCTGAACGGGCAGCATATCGTCAGCGACGCGCTCGCGCTGTGCGGCGGCGAGAACATATTCGCCGGATTGAACGTGGTAGCGCCTGCCGTGAGTATCGAGGCGGTCTTGCAGGCCAACCCGGAAGTGATCTTCGGCGGCGACCAGCACGATCCGCTGGACGCCGGCATCAACCTCTGGAAGCCGTACAAGACCCTGCTGGCGGTGCGGCGCGGCAACCTGTTCACGCTGGGCGGCGAGTTGCTCACGCGCGCCGGCCCGCGCATGGCCGATGGCGCGGCCAGCCTGTGCGAAAAACTGGAACAGGCACGCCAACGCCGCAAGTGACTGCCGCAGCGCAATTATGGGGCGGACGAGCGCCGGTCACCGGCGCTCATCCGCCCTTCGTAAGTAAGTGTGACCGAAGTATCATGTAATCCGGAATCAGTGGTAATCTCGCGCTCGATCGCTCAATCTATTTGCTCAACCCACCATGAAGGAAATCTTATGCGTCTTCTACGCCTTGCTCTCGCCGCTGTCAGCCTGGTGGCCCTCACTGCCACCGCATCGCCAACCGATCCGAAGAACGGCGTTGAATACACGACGCTCGCGGCACCGCAGCGGGTCGACACGGCCAGCAAAAAAGTGGAAGTGATCGAGTTTTTCATGTATCACTGCCCCCATTGCTATGCGTTTGAACCGACGCTGGCCGAATGGGTCAAGAAACAGGGCGACAAGATTTCGTTTCGCCGCGTTCACTTTCCCGTCAGAGGCGCGAGCGACCCGCACGCGCACCTGTACCTGACGCTGGAAGCGATGGGCAAGGTCGATGGCCTG
>JANPCW010000751.1:0-4864 GCA_031431155.1 Janthinobacterium sp.
CATGTAAATCAAGTGGAACGGATCCTCAATGGCAATGCGAAATTCAACAAGAATGGCGAAAGTCGCCGGCGGTTTAGCCGGGCTTTTGTGGGTTGGCATCACCGCTGCAATTGCGGCGAGCCAGCGCAGGCTGGTCTTCAATCCAGCGGTTGAAAGGCAAGTGTCAGCACCTCGTAGTAGCGGCCACCGAACCCGTGCCGTTGTATTGCGCGCCAACGATGGAACCCGATTGGCGGGCTGGTTGATGACGCCAACCACTGACGGTCCGCACCCGGCGGTACTTTATTTCGGTGGCCGCTCGGAAGAAGTATCCTGGGTTGCTCGCGACGCCGGGCACATGTTTCCGGGCATGGCGGTCCTCGCCGTCAACTACCGCGGCTATGGAGAGTCGCACGGAGCACCCGCCGAACTCAACATGATCGCAGATGGTCGGCTTTTGTTCGAATGGCTGGCAGCGCGTGACCATGTTGACTCGACTAAAGTGGCGTTGGTCGGTCGCAGTCTCGGCTCTGGTGTCGCGATGCAGGTCGCGATGGCAAAGCTGGTGCATTCAATCGTACTCATCACGCCTTATGACTCGATTCTGGCGATTGCCAAGAGGCGTTTTCGCGTCGTTCCGGTCGGTTTCGTGCTGCGCCACAGGTTTGAATCGGTCAAATACGCATCGCTGTTGAAGGTGCCGACCTATGTTTTGCGTGCTGCGACCGATGATATTGTCCCTCACTCGCACACCGATTTGCTGGTGGCCAAGCTGGCCCACCTGCATTTGGATGAAACCATTCCGGATTCGGATCACTGCAATCTACCGTATCTCGCCGTCACGCAAGCGCGGATCGCCGACTTTCTCGGCACACGGTTCAAGGAGCGACTGGGCGAATTACCCCCTGACATTGCTTAGCCGCCGCGCCGCTCGCTGCGCATCTTGGAACGACCGCGGGCGCTGCCCTGCCCTCACTGCCCTTCGCAGATGATCTTTGTCACGTACTCGTGGGCATTGGCCTTGTTGGCCGCGGCCCACTGAATGACTTGATTTGCGTCGGCGATCGTCATGATCGACGCTTTTTCTTTCGACTTGATAAACGAAACACCCTCGAACTTGCCATCCTTGCCGCGCATGACTTTGGCGAAAACAACCGCCTTCTTGTCCGTTTCGTTGATTTTTTTCTGTTGAACGAGGTAGCGCTGGTCGATCTTTTCCATATAAAAGCCGTATCAATGGTGAAATAAAGTAAATACAAAATATACGCTGCCGAACGTACAGTTGCACCAAGACTGGCATTCTAAACGGTTTGCGCTCGGGGCCGAGGCGCAATATTTGATCCGATGCTCATCCGGGAATAAGGATGAGCATGGTTGCTCTATGCGTAAGCCAGCGAGCGGTGGACCGGCATTGTCGCCGCCTCCTCGATCACCGCCGCGCGTAGCGTTGCCTGCAAGGAAGGGATGGAGCCGCCGGCGCGGTAGTGGAATTGCACCTGCAACTGGTCCCCCGCCTGAACCTTGACCGGGATCGACAAGGGCAACGTCATGTAATGATTGAGCCAGTCGATCGTGCTGGACCGTTCCGGCACCACGGCGAGGATGTTCTTGGTAACGAAGCGCATCGCGTTCACGGTGCCACTTTTTTCGATCAAGAACTTGCCGCCCCATTTAATCAGCGTGTCCGTTGGCTGGCTGAAATCGAGAATGCTATAGACGGCCGGCGCAGCCAGCTCAACGGTACCGGGGTGGATCGCCGTGGTTTCCTGGAATTGAACGATGGGCGCGTAGAAGCCTTCAAAATCGTATTCCTGCTGCAGCGGTTGCACCGCCATCACCACCGCTTCGGGCAGAAAGACTGGCAACGGGCCGCCAAAGCGCTGCAGATAGCGCTGCTTGAACGATTCGATTACCTCAACCTGCTTCTCCCTGAGCATGCCGACATGGATCATTTCGCAGATGACAACATCCACCGGTTCCGGCGGCAAATATTCAAACGCATCCGCATGCACCACTTCCACCTTGTGACCATTGCGGTTTTGCGCCAGCATCTTGCGCGCTTCCTTGACCATGTCCGGATTGAATTCGATGCACCACACTTTTTTCGCTTTGGCCGCCGCAAACCAAGAAAGCACGCCCGTCCCGCCGCCCAGTTCCAGAACTTTCGCGCCGGGGAACACGGCGTAATCGATCGCGCTCTTGAACCCGTGCATCCGGTTTTGATCCATCAGCATGTTGTGATGGTAATGGACGGGAATAAATTGTCCCAGGTAACAGCTTTCGATTTCACGTTCATTGAGCATGTAATTCCTTTCCGATTCTCGACCAAGCGTCCGGGTTCCGGATACGGATGACCCCAGCGCGACGCCCCATTATCGTTAAGGTAGCCGACGATCAAAGCCGGGATGTGGCAAGGGTTTACCTGCTACTTCAGGTGTTATCGGCATGGAAGCAAGGCAAGCTGAACAGCCCTTATGGCTTGGGCTGTGGCTTTGCCGCCAGATGGGCGGCGATGGCATCGGCGATAAATTGCTTGTCCGCGCGAACGGCAAACTGCGCCGCAGTGACGCCCTCGGCGTTCTTTAAAGTCGCGTCGGCGCCCTCTTCCAGCAGCAACTGGACGGTTGACAGGTGGCCCTCGCGCGCTGCGATCATGACGGGCGTGATCTTGTTAGGCGACTCGGAATCGATATATGCATGCTGTTCGATCAGGATCCGCACGATCCCGTCGTCCCCGCTGGCCGCGGCGAAATGGAGCGCGGTCCAGCCGGGGCGGTTCACTTGCGCGTCTTTCGCCAGCAATGCCAGCAGCGCAGGCTTGTTGTGACCGAACGCTGCCAGCATCAAGGCCGTGTTGCCGTTGATGGACGTGGCTTCGAGACGGATCAGGGGATGGGCCAGCAAGAGCGCGAATACGCGCATCGAATTTTCGCGCAGTGCGACCATCATGGCGGTTTCGCCGCGCCCGGGCTCGGCCAGGTTGGGATCGAGCCCGGCGGCCAGCAGCGACTTGACGGTGCGCACGTCATCCATTTGGGCCGCACGGAACAAATCCACGCGCTGATCCGCAACGGCAGATTGAGCCGACAATAAGTACACAAGCACAACCAGCAAGAAACGCCATGAAACCTGGTTAAACCGAATCATATTCAACCTTAATAAACTAGCGTACCACGTTGAATAAATTGAAGAAATTGTCGGTTGTTTGTTTTGCGACCTGCTCCAACGGAACCTCTTTCAAAATCGCCAGATATTCCGCCACATGACACACGAACCCGGGCTCATTCATTTTGCCACGGTGCGGCACGGGCGCCAGATACGGCGAATCGGTTTCGATGAGGATCCGCTCCAGCGGCACGGCGCGCGCCACGGCCTGCAGTTCCTTGGCACTCTTGAAGGTGACGATTCCGGAAAAAGAGATATAAAAACCCATCGCCAGCGCCGCCTCAGCTACTTCAAGCGATTCCGTAAAACAATGCATGACGCCAGCCACGCCACCGGCTTCGGTTCCGGCGCCCTCTTCCTGCATCAAGCGAATTGTGTCTTCACTTGAAGCACGCGTGTGAATAATCAAAGGCTTACGCGTGATTCTTGAAGCATTTATGTGAACTCGAAAGCGCTCACGCTGCCACTCCAGATCGCCTTTCAGGCGGAAATAATCGAGCCCCGTCTCGCCGATTGCGATGACTTTCGGATGATCAGACAGGCGCACCAATTGATCGACGGTTGGCTCGGGCGTATCCAGATAATCCGGATGCACCCCAACCGACGCAAAGATATTCGGATACTGCTCGGCCAGGGCCAGCACCTGTGGAAAATCGGGCAAGTCGACCGATACGCAAAGCGCATGCGTGACTTTGTTGGCGGCCATCTTGCCCAGAATTTCGGGCATGCGAGCGGCCAGCTCGGGAAAATTGATGTGGCAATGAGAATCGATATACATGCCGCGATTGTACGCGAGCCCCGCCTGGCCTGCCAACGCGGGAAGCCCCAGAAACCTGCGGCTCAGCGATTGACGCTGGCGGCGCGGTGTTGGATCGACAATGAAACGTCAGGCGACGCGCTTACCCAGGATGATCAGGTCGCGCTCGATGCCGTCGAGGGTTGCCACGCGCGGCAATCTGGCCCAACTGGCGAACCCGAATTTTTCAAACAGCGCGAGGCTGGGCGCGTTATGCCCGAAGATGAAGCCGAGCAAGGTGTGGACCGCGATGCTTGGGGCGAAAGCGATGCTTTGCTCCAGGCAATAGCGCCCCAACCCCTTGCCTCGCCATTCCTCGACGATGTAGATCGACAGTTCGGCGGTACCGGCGTAGGCGGGGCGGCCGTAGAAATTGGAATACGAGATCCAGCCGAGGATGGCCGGATCCGCAGCCTTATCCTCTGCCGCATGGATCACCCACAGGGGGCGGCGCTGCGGAGTGTGCTCGGCGAACCATGCCATTCTCGATTCGAGCGTCACCGGTTCAGTGTCGGCAGTGACTTCGCGCGAGGCAACCGTGGAATTGTAGATGTCCACAATCGTCGGCAGATCGGCGAGGCGGGCGTCGCGGTGGATGTAGTTGGCAGGGACAATCGACATGGTTGAGTTACTGGAAACAGGTTACAGGGTGTGGGTCGCGCGCGACGAGCGCAACGCTGCCCCGAGGATTTCGTCAATCCGTAGTTTGGCACGGTGGCCGCTTTCATCGTCCGGAAACTGCACGCCAATGCCCTGCGCCTTATTATTGTTGGCGCCTGAAGGTGTAATCCAAGCAACTTTTCCGGCAATCGGATATTTGTTCGGGTCGTCCATCAAGGCCATGATCAGGTAAATTTCGTCACCGAGCTGGTAGGATTTCTGGGTCGGCACGAACATTCCGCCGTTTTTGAGAAATGGCATGTA
>JANPCW010000752.1:0-4978 GCA_031431155.1 Janthinobacterium sp.
ACGGAAGAGCAACTGGCAGCCCGCCTTTCACAACCCTCAGGCCTGGTGCGAATCAATGCGGCCATGCCGGTCCTGGATCACCTGATCGCGCCGTTGGTGGCAGATTTTCTCGATGCCTACCCCTTGGTACGGTTGGAGTTGATGAGTGGCGAAACCGTGATCGATCTGATCGAGGAACGTGCGGATCTGGCGATTCGGATCGGTCCCCTGGCCGATTCCACGCTCAATGCCAGGCATCTGGGAACGAGCCGGCTGCGCTTGCTGGCATCCCCAGGGTATCTGGCGCGCCATGGAACGCCCAATAGAATAGACCAGCTCAGAGGACATCGACTACTAGGCTTTACGGCCCCGGCCTCGCTCAATATTTGGCCCTTGCCACAGCAGGGTGGGGATGGCGTGCCGGTGGTACCGGTAATTACCGCCTCCAGCGGCGAGACGCTGCGTCACCTGGCATTGGCCGATGCCGGCATTGTTTGCCTGGCCGATTTTCTCACTCGTCACGATCTGTCGAACGGCGCTCTGGTTCCGATACTGGAATCGGTCACGCTGCCGTGGGCACAGCCGGTATGGGCGGTATTTTATAAACAGGAGGTGTTAGCGCCCCGCGTTACGGCCTTTGTCAGCTTTTTAGCGCAACGGCTCACCGGAGGATTACTAGAAACCCGGGACTGAGGCGTGACGTTTTATGTGAGTAGAACTAACAAGAGAGTCGAATATATATCGTTTTGCCGTGCGCCACGCAATGGCTACACTACTTGCATCGAAAACGTGATTTCAAGAGGCGAGATGTCCTTGACCTGATCCGGAGTCCCTACAGGAGCATAACGTCATGACAAATTTATTCGCAACCGATTCATCCAAGATCGCCGCCGGCCGAGTTGTCTCCGGTATTGCCGATCGCGAACAAACATTGCGCGTCGCCTGCGGTCGGGTGTGGATCACGATTGAAGGGTCGACCCGGGATTACTGGCTGTCCGCCGGCGCCTCGCTGCAGATCGCGCCCGGTCGCCTCGTTGTGATTGAAGCGGACGGCATAGATAGCCGTATCCAGGTGCCAAGTCCGATAAAAGAACATGGCGCTTTGTTCCCATTGAATGGAACAGGACTGCGCGATCTAAATCGGCGCTTGGCGCGCTTTTTCTATCAAGACGGCAACCAGACCTGCCGCGCCTAGTCAATTCCGGGCGGACCAGGGTGTCACCCTATTCGTGTCCGCCCGCCGGTGCCGGGCGCGAATGTCGCAGTGCCGCGGGGCCTACTGTCGCAAGAACGCGCGATCAAATTGCAATTCTTGCAATTGATTGCGCTAGCGACCCTATGTCGGCGTCCTATTTTTCCACATCGCAATTGTGGCACCAGTCGGGTCGGTAACGACGCTCATCCACCCGTGTTCTCCCACTTCCATGACGTCCTGAACCACTGTGGCGCCTAAGGATTTTGCCTTGGCGGTGCTGGCCTTGATGTCGTCAACGCCCACATACGCCATCCAGTGCGGTGGCATGCCCGGTGCCGGGCTGGTCATCATGCCACCACCGGTACCTTCGCCGACATTGATCATCGTGTACGAATTTCCTCCGGGCATCGGCACATCCTCCAGCTTCCAGCCGAATAGCGCCGAATAAAATTGCTTTGCCTTGGCCAGATCACCGGTTTGTAACTCGACGTGGACGAATGGATTTGACATGGTTGAGTCTCCTGGGTGTGTTAAATCAAGAAATTGCGCATCTTCAACGCGCTGACCGAAGATTGGCGGCTGGGACTGGAATGATGGGTGGACCGGAAACAGCTCACACAGAATGCGGAACTTCATCATTTTGCTGGTGTGACGACTGCAGTGTATGGAGCGAACGGCGTCTGGTCAAATCAGCAAGATGACGAGGTTGACCGCGATCAAGTTGCAGTGGGACCCTTGGCTATCGGATACCGTCGCCGCGCACGATTGCGTCTTGCCCAGCGTTACATAATTCCAAACGCCCACCTTATCGTGGAGCGCATCGTCCCTGAATCTCAAAAACGCTGTAATTCCCCTTGCAATTGCGCTCAAGATCATCAATAATCTAAATAAGAATTATTCTCATTTGGTGCCGAGGTACCAGTTGATCCTGACTGCCGGATGATTCTCTGCGTCGTATTCTTGAATGAGACCGTATGGGCCAATTCCGGCCAGCCATATCCCGTTTCAGACGTACCCAGCCAGGCCCATTTCTTGACAGGAGCGTTACATAATGATTTCTGATATCGACCCCGTATTTCTGGAACCAAACGCCGCGCCCTTGCAGTCCGAACTGCTGGTGTCGGCCGTCTTGCATTTGATGTCGCACTACACCGCCAGCACCGGTGAGGCTGGCGCGTGCATCAAGCTCGCGTCAGTCATCGAGCGCCACTTGAAGGCACTGGCCGAACGCAACGAGCTTGCGCCGGTGCTGCGCGCCACTTGCCAGCAGTTGTCGGAACAATGGGCAGAGGTGGTCGAGCGCACCATGCCGCGCCCAGGAAGAGGGTGTGGCGGGTTCTTCAGCCGCCTGGTCCAGGGCCGGTCCCAATAGTGGATCACGGTGGGGGGAACGCACGGCTTAAACCTCTGGCCGCTGCGTGGCCGCTATTTGCTCTGGCATACTGGTAATCTGCGCTGACAGTTTCAGATCGTCGCGAGCCAAGATTGGGGGGCTTTCGCGTCAGATGCCCGCATACCATTGATATCCGTTGTCCTCCCAATAGCCGCCTTTTCCGCCGTGGATTTTTTCAAGGCTGTCGACCAGTTCGAGTCGCATCAGATATTTTGCGTGCTTGTAACCGAGTTGCCGCTCGACACGCAAGCGCAGCGGTGCGCCATTTGCCACCGGTAATGCCTCATCGTTGAGCTCGTAGGCGAGAATGGTTTGGGGGTGATACCCGTCGTCCATATCGATGCTTTCGTAGTATGGACTGGAGCCGTCATCTTCCATCGGATCGGCGCAGTGGAATACGATGAACTTTGCATTTGGGGCCGGTTGAACCGCAGCCAGGATTTCGCGCAAGGGCACGCCGGTCCATTTTCCGATCGCGCTCCAACCTTCCACACAATCATGGCGCGTGATTTGCGTGCGCTTGGGCAGGGCGCGCAACTGCGCCAATGAAAATTGCATTTTGCGTTGGACTAGTCCGTCGACGCTCAGCACCCAGTCTTTGAAGTCATCTTCCGCCAGCGCCTGGTAAGCAGGATTGTTCGGGTCGCTCGTGCCGTTGCTGCGAAAGTCCGGCGATAGGTCGGCCTCGGAAAACTCCTGCGCCATCGAGTTTCGCGGCACCAGTGCCTTGTGAACAGTCAGGCTCAGACGTTCTCCGGTGGACAGTAGTTTGGGGAACCAGGCAGTTTCAGTAAGTCGGTTGCAACCGCCCAGCATGAGCGCTCCCAGGCTGCCCAGCGCGCGCCGTAAGAATTGCCGCTTTCCTGCTTTAAGAGTATTCATGGCAGCTCGCTTTTTTTGGGCTCCGGTTTGACGAAATAATAACCGGTGACCATTGAACGCAAATGATTCCATAAGCCGCTAACGATCACTTCAAAGACATGGATCAGTACAAACGCCACCAACAGCCATGCCACGATAAAGTGAATGGTCCGTGCCGCCTGGCGACCGCCGAACCAATCAACCCACCCGGTAATGACAGTATTGAGCATCGGCGACATCGCCATGCCCATCAAAATCACCAGCGGCAGCAAAATGAAAATCACGATCAGGTAGCTCAATTTCTGCAACACGTTGTAACGCTTGGCCGCCTCGCCTTTAGGATGCTTGAACATCAGGTGTTCTTTGATCGAG
Organism: Janthinobacterium sp.; assembly: GCA_031431155.1. GTDB lineage: Bacteria > Pseudomonadota > Gammaproteobacteria > Burkholderiales > Burkholderiaceae_D > JANPCW01. The sequence continues at coordinate 3,801 of JANPCW010000752.1, forward strand.
GCCCCGATACCCCGCATCTCGCGCGCATCGGGGGCGAGGTCGTGTCTAAGATGTCCGCTGACGATCGCATGCAGCAGATAGACCAGGCCGTTGATCACAAAAAGCCAGGCAAAGAAGAAATGCCAGAGACGGGACGAAGCGAGCGAGTAATGACCGGGAACCGTGAGCCAGGTGGGGAACGCGCGTTGCTGGAACTCACCGGTCGACCTGGACAGGCCCAGCACCCCGGTCGTGTCGAATTCATGCTCAAAAACGCGCAGCACGCCTTTTGATGCAGGCGCTTCAGGTGCCGCAGCGCCCGGTTCGGCGACTGCGCCGATTGAGAGCAGCGCAGGCCGTCCTGTGTATGAAGAGTTTCCCCAATATAAGGACGGATGTGCATTGAAAATGCCTAAACCGCTCATGAAAAGGACCGCAAGACACATCACGTTGATCCAATGCGTGATTCGCACGAGCAGGCGATGGCGATAATACAAACTGCCGGTCGCATCTGATGTCAAAACGGAAGGCATGCCGTTTTCCATAGTAGAAACCCTTTCGGCGCTTATTGCTTCAATGGTCGGCTCTGGCCCAACGTCACTTGGAAGCGCCACCCTGCGTCACCCTTGCTAGATGCTGCCACGATCATGTTGTTCATTATGCAATGTAGCAGAAAATTATCGGCGTCATTTGATCTCAACGCTATGCTCGCCAATCAGTCTGGAACATCGCGCGTGAGCCCACGCCGTTACGGCGGGGAGGCACCTAAGAATTTTCTACGGCATCTGATGCGGGTCATACTGGGAACCTGCGAAGCCGAGCAATATTGAGATCATCCAGGCGAAGGGGGCAGCATGAGCCAAATACCAACGATCGAGTGTCAGCCGAACGGTCCATATCTCGTTAGAAATCTGGAAATCTTCCGAAACTCGCATGACGCTAGTATTCCAACCAAACCAGTCATGGCGCTGTGCCGGTGCGGCGGATCGGCCAACAAGCCGTTTTGCGACGGGACGCACCAGAAGAACGGTTTTTCGGGCGCCAAGCTGGCCGATGAAAGCGCAAACCTGCGGGACAACTATCAAGGCCAAAAAATCACGATCCACGACAACCGGGCAATCTGCGCACACGCGGCGCACTGTACCGCTGGTCTTGCCTCGGTATTCAAGTACGGAAGCGAACCATGGATCGATCCAGAC
>JANPCW010000753.1:0-3697 GCA_031431155.1 Janthinobacterium sp.
CATGCGGCCGACCTCAGTTTTACCGCCTCCGACTACGCCTGGCTACCGGCCAGCGGCACCGCACACGCAAGGGGCGAGGTGGCGCTGGTGCCAACGGCCCATGGCTTGGTCCGTCTGTTTCTCAACCCGATCAGCGAAACCTACCATACTGAAACCGTGCTGGAGGCGGCCATAGCCAGCGCGCCCGGCACCGTACTCAATCGGATCGCCTGCCTCGTGCATACCGGCAGCGGCACCAGGCTTTGGAGCGCCAAGCCCGATGCCAGCGAGCCGCGCTTCCTCGATTGCGACGGAGCCGATGTGCCTGCCAGCGGCTGGTCGCGTCCTATTTCCTACGACAACAAGCTCATGTGGTTGCATGCCAGAGGGCATCTGATCTGGCAACCGGGCTCGGCCAGCGGCCACTGGATCGCATGGCCTGCCGGCTGGACACCGCGCCTGACCTTCGGCGGCCCCACCCAAAGCCGCGATGGGCGGCTGTGGCTGATCGGGCACGACGGCCAAGCCTATTGCTTTCTGGAATTGGGGGCGGAACGCGGGCAAATCGAACGCATCGACGGTGCCCGGCTTGGTTTTGCCAGCCTGTTGTTCCGGCGCGGCCATGCCGTGGCCAATGAACCTTGGGATAGTGAAAGCGTTGAAGACCCCAATGAGGGCAACTCCTGGGTGTTGCCACTGTTGCGGGATTTTAATAACAACGCGAGCCATCCCTGTGGCCTGGTATTGCGCTTTAGCGGCGCCGATAAGGCCGAGGTGGCGCTGGCAGCAAGCAACATCGAAGTCAGCGTGGAGTGGCGCGGCCGGCGCGATGTGATTCTGGCGCGTATTCCGCGCTTGTCGCGCCCGCTCGATTGCGTGCCGTTTGTGTACGATGATTGCCTCTGGTTGCACCACCCCGGATTGGATAATATTCTTGGCTGGCGCTTGAAAGAGCTGGCGTGATGCAGCGTTTGGCATGCACGGTCCCGCGCCGTGTGGGCGCAGGCCTGCTGCTCGCGTTCGCCTTCACGATTGGCGCGCAGGCGGCGGCCGAACCGACCTCGCAGGTATTCCTGGTCCAGAACTCGGGATGGATGGAACCGTTCTACACCGACCCGGCTTCGCAATACAAAGCGCTGGTGACCGAACTGGCGATCGCGGCCACGGAGGCGGACGACTTGGTGGTGCTGGCGTCGTTCAACCAAAGCTTGCCCAATGCGCCATCGCCCAAGGCGCTCGATGCCTTCACGGTCGATCCCAGCACCGAGCGCGCGCGGGTGACGAACGCGCTGGCCGCGCTCACGACCGCGCGCAAGCCGGGCCGCAGCGCGCTGGCCGATACCGATCTGAGCGAGGCGGTCAGCGTCGCGATCAGCTCCGCGCTGGCCAACCGGCCCGGCCTGATCTGGCTGTTTACCAACAACAAGAACAGCCCGGACAACGACCAGGCCACGGCCCGGCGCAATCGTGAATTTTACGCGCTGATCCACCACGGCGCCGACATCAAGAAGGCGATTGCCTTTCCCTTGCACATGCCGGTGCAGGGCAAGAACTACCGCGCCAATGGCCTGATGGTGTATCTGCTGGCGGTCCATGATCAAGGCGCGCAGCAGTTGGACCGCTTGCTGGCCACTGGCCGCATCCAAAAGATTATTACGGAAACCCCGGCGCGCTTGAAGCCACTGGATCAGGATACCGTGCGCCTGTCGCCCAGCAAGGTCAGCAATGCCCCCGGCGTCGCGTTCAGCATGGCGCGCGATGGCAGTTTGCGCGCCGATGTGCAGTCCGACGCCAGCGCGCCGAGCGCGAAGATTTTGTGGAACCTGGAAAACACGATCTACCCGTACACGATCACCAGCGCAAGACTGGCGGCGCGCTCCGTGCTGGCCAAGGAAGACAAGCCGATCACCCTGGCCAGCGATCGGGTCAGCGCGCTGGCCCCGGGCACGAGCCTGCCCCTGTCCTCGGTGATGCAATTGCCGATCGCAAAGATACCCGGTAAATGGTCGGCCGAAGCGATCGGTGCGGCGGGTTCTGCTTATATCCTTCCCGGCAAGATCGAACTTGAATTGACCGAACAAAAGCTGGAACTGTCGCAAGCGTTCAAAGAGCGCATGACGGCCCTGTTCCCGGGCGATCCCTTGCCTGATATTTTCACCCCGCCAAGCCGGATCAAGGGCTCGAACGCCGTGCTGCCGATCGAGGTGCGGGTGCATTTCGGCATGGCGCCGTTGCTGACGCTAATCGCGGCCGGGCTGGCGCTGCTGGCACTGGCGGGCGGCGCGTTGCTCGCATTCACGCGCCCGCGCCGGGTGCAACTGACGGTGGAAGGCGAGTTGCGTACCCTGCACACGCGGGTCGGCAGCAGCCACGCGATCCTCGACCAGGCCGGCCTCAAAGTGGCCGAGCTCAAGACATCCCTATTCGGGCACCAGCTCACCGATTTGCGCGCAGGTGCGCAGGTGCGTCTGGGCCGTTGAACCACAACCAGGAAAACCATGCAAACAACCAGTAGTTCGGCTCCGCTTCAACTGGCCCAGGCCAAACCCGATCCCGGCTTCAAACTGCCGGGCGCGGCCAGCGCGCCAGCCGAAGCGGCCTCAAAGCCGACCGATCCGAGCGCCTCGCGTACTGCGAACCCCGCGTCGGTCGAGGTGGTGCCGCTCGAAGGCGCCCCGGTCACCGATACGTCGACCCGCGATCTGACCATCGGCGGCGGCGTTTTCGTGGTACTGATGATGGTGTTTTTCTTTGCCCGCAATGCGTTTGTGCAGCATCTGGTGGTGCGCCGCGTCGCGCCCTCGTCGGCCGGTTCGGCCGGCTGGCTGCTGTTCGTTGGTCTCTCGTTCTTGAGCGCGGCGGCGGTGCTGGCCATGATCAACGCCAGCAAATTTCTCAGCCTGGCAATCACCGGTCCGCTGCTGGTAGTGGGCATCGTCAGCCTGATCGGCGCGGCCATGGTGGGGCGGCGCTAGGCGCGCTCTGGTTGAACCGACAAACATTTTTCGAAAGTCAGACATGGCAGAATTTCCTCAAGGCGTGGCCGACAAAAAGGCTGAACTGAAAGTCGATCTACGGCCGACCCTGTTCATTGGGGCCGGCGGCACCGGGATGGAGGTGATGATGCGGATTCGGCGCCGTATCCTGGCGGCCGTGTGGAACCGGCACAACCCGACCCGGGTCGATTCGATCGCGCAGTTCCCGGTCGCGCGCTTCTTGCACTTCGACCTCGACAGCGGCGCCATCATCGACGAGGGCAAGTCGCAGCAGACCGACCCGTGGTACGAGTTGGTCAAGCTGGCCGACGAAGAACGGCTGGTCGAGAACCTCGACTTGCCGCAATATCACGAGTCCGACGACAGCCTGGCGCGCTTTCCGCTGATCGAAAAATGGATGCCTTTGCGCCCGAAGAAACTGCGCTCGCTGGGCATCGACCCGTCCAAGGGCGCCGGCCAGATTCGCGCAATCGCGCGCCTGTACCTGTTCGATAAATATCCCAAACTGCGCGGGCGCATCAAAGGCGCGCTCAACTATTTGAGCAGCAACGCGGGCAACGAGCGCAAGGAAACCTATCAGCGCCTCGGCTTGCAAGTGGACACCTCGAAATTTCGCATCGTCGTGATCGCCTCGTGCGCAGGGGGCACCGGCGCCGGCAGCGCGCTCGACCTGGGCTGGATCGCCAAAGCGATCGCGCGCCAGGAAGTAGCCGATAGCCAGG
>JANPCW010000754.1:0-1609 GCA_031431155.1 Janthinobacterium sp.
GTTCACGTTCTGACTAGGGTTCCGCCCGGCCGCCGGTTTCAATCGTCGTAGTCGTCGGATCGGGAGCGACCTCGACCTCCAACTCGTCCTCCTCGCCCTGGCGATCGGGACACGTTCGCTCGTACGGCTCCTCGCCGAGATAGAAACGCCACTCTTCGAGCGTGAGATCGCGCGTCAGCCTTTCGCACGCGGTCGCGATGAGGGAGGTCGGCGCAACCAGCGAGATGCGCACCAAGCCATCGACGATCGAATATTCGGAATGCACGCGCAGGTGGACAAATGCGGGGTTACGGGGCGTCGCGGCGACATCCGTCGTCGCATCAGCCGATGTCGTACTCATTGTCATACTCATTGCGCTGTTCTTTGCTGTGTCGTCATCGCCTATTTTACCGCGCCTTAGCACCGCGCTTTGAATCCGGTGCCCAGTTTATAATGGCGGCTTGAACGTTTTTTACGAATCGCACGCATGCCAGCCTCACTTTCCGCCAGTACCTCCGCCGCCCATGTCAACATCGCGGCCTACAAGTTTGTCAGCCTCGATAACACCGAACAAATGCGCCCGCAATTTCAGGCGCAGTGCAAACAGCTGCACTTGAAAGGCACGATCCTGCTCACGCCCGAGGGCATCAACCTGTTCCTGTCCGGCCCGCGCGCGGCAATCGACCAGTTCCTGGAATGGCTGCGCGCGGACGCGCGCTTCGCCGATCTCGAGGTCAAGGAAAGTTATTCGGAAGAGCAGTCGCACAAGCGCATGCTGGTCAAGCTCAAGAGCGAGATCATTACCATGCGCTTGCCGCTGATAAGGCCGGAAGCGGGCCGCGCGCCCTCGGTCGCCCCAAGCACGCTCAAGCGCTGGCTGGACCAGGGCCATGACGATGACGGCAAGCCGGTCGTCATGCTCGATACCCGCAATGCGTTTGAAGTTGATATCGGCAGCTTCGACGGCACGGTCGACTACCGCATCAGCAAGTTCAGCGAGTTTCCGGACGTGATCGCCGCGCACAAGGATGAACTGGCAGGCAAGACTCTGGTCACGTTTTGCACCGGCGGGATCCGCTGCGAGAAAGCAGCGATCCATATGAAAAACATTGGTTTTGACAGCGTCTACCAGCTCGATGGTGGAATCTTGAAATATTTCGAGGACGTGGGCGGCGCCCATTACACCGGCGATTGCTTCGTGTTTGACTACCGTACGGCGCTCAACCCGCAGCTGGAACCGGCCGTCACGACCCAATGCTTCGCCTGCCGCACCGTCGTCACGCCGCGCCAGCAACTGTCAGATCTCTACGTCTACGGCATATCCTGCCCCAACTGCGCGCTCACCCAAGACTGAACGCGCCGGGCCGGCCTCGATCAGTGCTTGAGCAAGCCGCCCAATAACGCCGCCACCTTCTGCTTGCCCGGCTTGACAGCCGTTGGGCTGGCGCTTGCAACCGGAATCGATGCCGGTGCCGGCTCGTAGGGCTTCAAGAACCACGGATCGATTTTTTCGCGTCGCGGCGCCGGACCGGAACTGAAACGGGGGCTGCGTTCCGACGCACGCACCGGCGGCGCGTCGCTGTCGCTGGCACGGCGCGGGCGGCGCTCGGCACCACGCTCTAGCTCGCTG
>JANPCW010000755.1:0-2961 GCA_031431155.1 Janthinobacterium sp.
CCTGGTCGCCGGACGGCACCAAGGTGGCATACGTGTCGTTCGAGGCCAAGAAACCGGTCGTCTATGTCCAGAACCTGGTCACGCGCGCGCGCACCGTGATCGCCAATGAGAAAGGCAGCAATTCGGCCCCGTCATGGTCGCCGGACGGCGCCAGTCTGGCCGTTGCGCTCTCGCGCGACGGGCATACCCAGGTGTATACGGTCAACGCCAACGGCAGCGGTTTGCGCCGGGTCTCGAACAGCAACGGCATTGATACCGAGCCCCAATATTCAGCTGACGGCCAAAGCATCTACTTCACCAGCGACCGCAGCGGCGGCCCGCAAATTTACAAGATGGGCGCCAGCGGCGGCGAGGCCAAGCGCGTCACTTTTAGCGGCAACTACAACATCAGCCCGCGCATTGCCTCCGACGGCAAGACGCTGGCCTATATTTCCCGGCGCGGCGGCGGCTTTCAGCTGTATGCGCTCGATCTGGCCAGCGGCCAGGAGCTACGCTTGTCGGACACGGCAAGCGATGAATCGCCAAGTTTTTCGCCTAACGGAAAATACATCATGTATGCCACGGCAGCTGGGCGACGCAAGTCACTGGCCGTGGTCTCGGTCGACGGCCGAGTCAAGCAGCGCCTGACTACGCAAGCTGGCAACATCAAGGAGCCCACTTGGGGCCCCTTCATGAAATAACACCTTTTATAACAACGAACAGGAGTATCACATGAGCAACTTCAAAAGCATCGCCTTCATCATCACCACAGCGGCAATCGTCTCGGCCTGCAGCTCGCCGGTCAAACTCAATGAGGCCCCAGTGGTCGAGCGTGCGCCTGAGCCGGCCAAAGCGGCCAGCACGGCCGACGCGCGCGACGTCAGCACGATCCAAACGGGATCCACCGACCCGCTCAACGATCCCAAGGGCGTGCTGGCAAAACGCAGCGTCTACTTCGATTTCGACAGCTACATCGTGCGTGACGAAGCCAAGCCGGTCGTGGAAAACCATTCCCAGTTCCTGGCCAAGAGCAAGGGCCGCAAGATCCTGATCCAGGGCAATACCGATGAACGCGGCGGCAGCGAGTACAACCTGGCCCTGGGCCAAAAGCGCGCCGAGGCAGTTCGCAAATCCATGGCATCCATGGGCGTGGCCGAATCGCAAATGGAAGCGGTTTCGCTGGGCAAGGAAAAGCCGAAAGCACAGGGCAGCGATGAAGCAGCCTGGACCGAAAACCGTCGTGCCGACATCGTTTATTAATCTGATCAAAGTACGACCTGGTCAAGCGCATTAGCGCGGGGCGGCGCGCAGCCTGACTGCGTGCCGCCCCGTTTCCACATCGTCGCGCAACAATAAAAGAGCCCGAACATGATTCCATTCACCAAATCCGGTATTGCCGCCGTTCTCATGGCTGCCTTTGCCTATCTGCCGCTGCAGGCATCGGCCGGCCTGCTCGACGACGACGAAGCGCGCAAGGCGGTGGTTACCCTGCGCGCCAAGGTCGACGAGATTGCACGCGACCTGGGCACGCGCCTCGATGCCAAGGCCGACAAGTCCAGCACGCAAGACCTGCTCAATCAGCACGAACAAGCGCTGCAGGAGATCGCCAAACTGCGCGGCCAGATCGAGGTGCTCGGTAACGAGCTGGCCAACACCCAGCGCCGCCAGAAGGACTTCTACGCCGACCTCGATGCCCGACTGGCCAAGCTGGAACCGCAAAAGGCCATCATCGACGGTAAGGAGTCGGCGATCGAGCCGTCGGAACAACGCGCGTACGACTCGGCCTTGGTCCTGTTCAAGGCCGGCGATTACAAGAGCGCGGCCAGCGCCCTGAGCGACTTCGTGCAGCGCTACCCGAAGTCGGGCTACGCCTCCAACGCGCAATACTGGCTGGGCAACGCCTACTACGCCCAGCGCGATTGCAAGAACGCGATCGCGGCCCAGCAAGTGGTCGTCAAGGCTTACCCGGACAGCCCGAAGGCGGCCGACGCGATACTGAACATCGCCAGCTGCTATACCGAGCTCAAGGACAAGGTCAACACCAAGAAATCACTGGAATTGCTGATCGCGAAATACCCTGATACGCCGGCGGCGCTAACGGCCAGGGAACGCCTGCGCAAGTAATTTAAGCAAGGAAAATGCGTGCACGCCCTGAAATAATGCGCGCGCGCATTTGACAGGATCGGTGGCCGCCCCTATAATCTTGCTTCTTCGGGTCGTTAGCTCAGCTGGTAGAGCAGCGGACTTTTAATCCGTTGGTCGCAGGTTCGAATCCCGCACGGCCTACCACGAATACCAAGAAGCCCACGAATTTGCGTTCGTGGGTTTTTTGCTTTCTGGCTTGTGGCAAACTGCCAACGCGACCGAAAATGGACCGGACACGGCCACGGCAGCGCCGCCGAAAAAGCGCACCACAGGATGAGTTACGCCAAGCCTCACCCATCTGGCCTTGCTCGCTTCCGCCACGGCTAGAACCAACGATTTAAACTCCGTGGCTCCGCAGATTGCAAGCGCCGGGCGGCGAGGTCGCGCGTCGCTAGGAAATTTTCGCGGCATTCGGCTATATCATGGTGACATCGATCAACCATCATGACGTTCGAGGCCACTGCCGTATAATTACCAGATGATGAGTACCTCCCTGTCACCGATTGAGTCCGAGTTTGCCACGGTTGAAGAAGCCGAAGCGTACGATCGCTGGTTTCGGGCGAAAGTTCAAGCGTCGCTTGATGATCTGAGCCCGTCCACACCGCACGATCAGGTAATGGCCAAGCTGCGGGAAATCATCGAAGCAAAGCGCCGCGCTCATGCTTCCGATCCTGTGGCGCGCTGAAGCACAAGCAGATCTCGCAGCACATTAGCTAATCATGGTCGGTTCGTCACAGCAGATTTGAGCGTAAAGAAATAGGTTTTGGCCGCATGCCAGGCACGCTGATCATTGGCATAGGGTTCTCTTACCATTTCATGCGGGCACAATAAGCCGCT
>JANPCW010000756.1:0-4907 GCA_031431155.1 Janthinobacterium sp.
ACCGGCATGAGCACGCGTGGTTCGAGCATCTTCAACTCCGACACGCCGCGCATCTACAAAGGCACCAATCTGCAATTCGACGCGGTGCTCAACAAGACCGGCTACCACTACCCGCAGCAGCGCATCGTCGCCCTTTGGCAAGACGTGGCGCCGGTGATTACCAAGCAAAAGCCGCCGGAGCCTTTGGTCTTTCGCACCAACACCTTCGACTGTACCGTGTACCACCACAGCAACCTGGTGCCGGGCGTCTATGAAATCGACGACTACCAGGTGCGCACACCGACCGACATCATCGGCCAGCACATCCACCTGCCCAAGTGGGATCTGACCACCACCGACGGCGCGGCCAACGGCTGGAACTACGAGGATGGCACGATGGCCGCCAGCGTGATTCGCGAGCGGATTCATGCGATTCGTAAGTTTAACGCCTGCGTCGGCGTCGATGCCGGCGACCCGCGTGACGGCACCGGTACATGCCCGGTAGCCAAGGAACACCCATATTGGGGCAAGGTTGCCGCGCAACTGGGCGGCCGCTTCCCCGAAGAGTGGAAGGGTGCACGCACGACCATGGAGCGCTGGTTCTCCGACCCGGTCGTCAATACCGAAGGTGTGGACCGCGGCCTCGGCATCGTATTTACCCACGACCACTACGGACCGTCGACTCACCAGCAAATCGGGCTCTACTCGACTCTGCTGACCGAGCCTGCCGGCTCGAACTGGGTAATGAACGAAACCGGCGCGCAGCTCGGTTACAACCCGGTGACCGGCGTCCCCGCCCGTACCGACACACTGACTGACGGCACGGTGTTCAGTGACGGCGGCCCGACCAGCTGGCAGGCTGCGATCCTGACTCCCACGTCAGCACCGGGCGGCAGCACCGTCAAGAGCGAAGCGATCACGGCGTTCCGCGAGTTCTACTTCGAGTTCAGCGACTTCCAGCATGCCTATGAAGCGGGCGTGTATGCAGGCGCCGGGCAGGACGGCTTGCCGTTGGTTGGCACCGGCGCCAATCTTCCGCCGGTGGTGTTCAACGCGGGCAACCCGTTGTTTGACAATACGATCGCAAACGCATTCCGTTTTGCGATCAATCCGCCGGCGCGCCTGCAAGCGAACCCTGTGTTCCCCGACCTGGTGCGGGAAGTGGCGAATACGGCCAACGCTCCGCTCAACAACTTCTGCCCGACCCGTCCTTGTCCTCAGGCGATCAGCGTGCAGGATCCGGGCGTACTGGTGGTGAACTACCGGATGGAACCGGTCGCCCTGCGCGTCTACGATCCGAACAAGCTCGGGCCGGACGGCAAGCCTGGCATGCAGGCTGACGGCCAAAAAGGCGATCTCGCGTTCGCGCTGCAATCGCGTATCGACCGGGTCATTCCGGAGCTCAATGTGATGCCAGGCATCAATACTGTGATCAACGGCACCAAGTTCCCGCCGCATATCAACGCGGCCGGATTCACTGGCGGCGATCCGTTCACGCCGATGATGCGCATCTACCAGGGTGACATCGCGCGGGTCAAGATCCAGGCCGGCGGTCACGAAGAGGAGCACAACGCCACCATCCACGGTGTCAAGTGGCTCCAGGGTGGCTCCGGGCATGGCAAGGCGCCCAACTCCGGTTGGCGCAATTCGCAGGCTACCGGCATCTCCGAGCAGTTCACGTTGTCGACCCCGGTCTTGCCAGACGACGCCGCCCGCGGCCCACTGGCCGACTACGCCTATTCCCTGGATGCTGGTAACGATGGCTGGTGGAGCGGCATGTGGGGCGTGATGCGCTCCTATGAGGGCTTGCGCACCGACCTGTTCAAGCTGCCCGGCGTCAACTCGGGACCGGCAACATTCGGCAACAAGAACAATTTCAACGGGGTTTGCCCGAAAGGCGCGCCGATCCGGGCATATTCAATCACGGCCATCCTGGCCAATGATTTGCTCGCCAACACGCTCGGCGTCACCGTGGCTCCTGCGGGCCCGGTGGGTACCATGCACGTGGGCGCTCCGGTCAATCCCGCCGGCGGCACGCTGGTGTACAACCACCGCAACACCACGGTGGCGGGAAATTTTGTCACCGACGCCGGTGAAGTCGTCAACCTGTCCCACCAGGGGCCGCTGCACGACCCGACCGCGATCCTGTACGTGAACAATAGCGACCTCGTGGCGGGCAAGCTTAAGCCCGGCATTGCGGTCGAGCCGGTGGTGATCCGCGCCGCGGCCGGCGAGTGCCTGCAGATCAACTTGACCAACAACCTGCCTGCACTGATGCCGGACCTGGCCACCTACAGCACGCTGCAAGGGGTGGCGAAACGTGATCGCTTCGGTGCCGAGGGATCGACCACGTTCAACCAAAACCTGATCCGTCCATCCAGTTACGTAGGGATCCATCCGCAACTGGTCGCATTGGACGTCACGGCAGACGATGGCAGGATCGTGGGTGCCAACCCGGTACGGCGACAGCTCGCCGCTCCCACCGGTGGCGGCACGTTCTACCAATGGTATGCGGGTGACCTGGGTGGCGCGCCGCTCAACGGCAGCGTGAACGTGGTTGCCACGCCAATCGAGTTCGGCGGCTTTAATCTGCATCCTGCGGACGTAATCAAGCAAGGCGCCAAATCGCTGGTAGGCGCCATGGTGGTTCACCCGGCAGGCTCGACCTGGGTGGAGAACACGCAAGTGTTTGACCATCAAAAAGGTCTCGGCACGGCGACGACTCGTACACAAGCGACCGTGACTGCGGGCACCAACAGCTTCCGCGACTTCTCGCTGCTGCTTACGAAAGGCAATACCCATTACTACAAAGATGGGTCGCCGGTCGAGCACATTAACGGCGAAGGCGTGGGCATCCCCGAGGACAGCCAGGAAGCCTCCGGCATGGCCCTTAACTATGGTATCGAGCCGCTTTGGTTCCGCTTCGGCATCCTGCCGCAAGCGCCGTTCGGCCGCTGCGCGGCGGGACAAACGGGATGCTACGGCGACATAGCCAACCCTGAACTGGCCTACAGCAACGCCCTCACGGGCGGCCTGGATCCGGCCACCCCGGTGTTCCAGGCCAACCGCAACCAGCAAACGCGGATCCACATTAGCAATCCGCACGGTACCACCCGCGGGTCCACCTTTGCGCTGCATGGACATGTGTGGCAACGTGATCCGTACATCTGTCCGGGCGAAGCCCGCAATACGCTAACGGGCGCCTGCCTGATGACGTCGGTCGCCTCCCGGGCGCTGGGCGTGAATCCGCAAGGGTTTGCCCAGGGCGGCCAGGAAAGCTGGACCCCCGCCAGCCACTTCGACATCTTCCTGCAGAGCGCAGGCGGGGGAAATGGCGTGATCGGCGATTACCTGATGCGTGATCAGGCTTCGTTCGGCAGCGTCAGCGGAGTGTGGGGAATGATGCGGGTGAAATAAAAAGCAGCGCGAGGTTCCGGCGGCGTGAGCCGCCGGATTTTTCTGTTCGGCGTGTTGGCACCAGCATCAGGAGTTGCAATGAAGGTACAGAATTTATCGAAGGCTTTACAGTTCGCCGCATGGCTTGCACTGTTTCCGTGGGTGGCATCCGCGGCATTTGCCGTGGATGCACCGGCGCCTGGGGTTGCAGACAGCACCCGCCTGGCCCGCAACGGCGTGGTGGTGCAGTTCTCGGCCGAGCCGGTCGAAAAATCGGTCAAGGAATTGATGGAAGGCGATTTTGCCGACGTGCGCTTCAAGATCACGGATGAATCGAGCGGCCAGCCGGTCAGGGGCGTTGCGCCCGGTGCGTGGATGGACATGGCGCACGTGATCCAAGGCAGGGCGGGCAGCGAACAAAAATCGTGTAAGGACAAGATTTCGCTTTATTTGAAGGGGGTAGTCGGGATCCGCCCGATGCTGGACTTGAACAGCTACTTCGTGGTGCTAATGAATAACGACGCCAGCATTTCCGTGGTCGATCCACTCGTGACCATGGCCGGCGTCACCAGCACCTTTGCCACGACGTTATTGAAGCGCCCCGGCGCGGACTGGGCTCGGCACGACAACACGCGCCGCCTGTTCGTGACCATGCCCAAGGCGGGCGAGGTGGCGGTGATCGAGACCGACAACTTCAAGGTGTCGGGCAATATTGCGGCCGGCAAGGACCCGATGCGCATCGTGCTCCAGCCGGACCAGCGCTACCTTTGGGTGGGCAACAATGCGCCGGACGCGAAGGATAGCGGCGTGACGGTGATCGATAGCGCAAGCTTGAAACCGGCCGGCTTCATCGCCACCGGCGCCGGCCATCACGAAATCGCGTTTTCGGGCGACAGCCGGCACGCCTTCGTCACCAACCGCAACGACGGCACCGTCAGCGTGATCGAGGTGGCGAGCCGGCGCAAGGTCAAGGATATCAAGACCGGTTCCACCCCGCTGTCGATCGCCTACTCGGCATTGTCGCGCATGCTCTACGTCTCCGACGGCAAGGATGGCGCCGTGGCCGTGATCGACACCGCAAAACTGAACGTGGTCAAGCGGGTGACCGCCAAGCCCGGCCTGGGGCCGCTTAAGGTCACGCCGGACGGGCGCTTCGCCCTGGTGGTGAATACGGCCGAAAATGTGGTGAATGTTCTGGACACCGCGAGCAACGAGCTGGTGCAGGAAGTGCCGATCAAGGCCCAACCCTACCAGCTCACGTTCAGCAAGACCTTTGCATTCGTGCGCGCGCTCGGTTCGGAGCGGGTCAGCATGATCAACCTGTCCACCCTGGGCAAGGGCAAGACGGCCACGGTGCAAGGCTTCGCCGCGGGCGAATCGGCGCCCAACCTGGCAGGCAACCTGGTGATCGCCGATTCGGTGGCGGCCGCCGTCAACGAGGGCACCGTGTTCGTGGTCAACCCGGCCGACGGCAGCACCTACTATTACATGGAGGGCATGAACTCTCCATCGAGCAATTACCGGGTGTACGG
>JANPCW010000757.1:0-2404 GCA_031431155.1 Janthinobacterium sp.
CATGGAGGAGTTGATCCACCATTTCAAATTGTTCACCGAAGGATTCCATGTGCCCCCGGGTGAAACCTACGCGGCAGTAGAACACCCTAAAGGCGAATTCGGCATCTATCTCGTTTCGGATGGTGCCAACAAGCCTTACCGCCTGAAAATTCGCGCGCCAGGGTTTCCCCATTTGGCAGCGCTGGATGAAATGTCACGCGGCCATATGATTGCCGACGTCGTCACCATTATCGGCACGCAAGACATCGTGTTCGGAGAAATTGATCGATGAGAACAGTGGCGCTTATATCGGACGACTCCAAACGAAGGATTGATCGCGAAATTGCGAAATATCCTGAAGATCAAAAGCAATCGGCGGTCATGTCGGCGCTCACCATTGCGCAGGACCAGCACGGCTGGCTGTCGAACGCAGTAATGGATGAGGTCGCGCAATACCTTGGCATGCCAACAATCGCCGTATATGAGGTGGCGACCTTTTACAACATGTACAACTTGAAACCGACCGGCAAGTGCAAAATTACGGTCTGCACCAATTTGCCCTGCGCGCTATCGGGTGGTGTCGATGCAGCGGAATATCTGAAAAAGAAGCTTGGCGTGGATTGGCGGGAAACCACAGCCGACGGCAACTTCACGCTGGTCGAAGGCGAGTGCATGGGAGCTTGCGGCGATGCGCCTGTGATGCTGGTCAACAACAAGCGGCTGTGCAGCAAGATGTCAAACGAGCAGATCGATGCGATGCTCGACGAAATGAAGCTTGGAGTAGCGCAATGACTTCCCTGCACAATCGCCACATCGATCCGCTGATCCTGAAGGACCTGGACGGCAAGAACTGGCATTTCGCCGATTACGTCAAGCGCGGCGGTTACGCGGCATTGTCGCGGATCCTGAACGAAAAAATTCCGGCCGACCAAATCATCGCCGAGCTGAAGGCCTCGTCCCTGCGCGGGCGCGGCGGCGCCGGTTTTCCGACCGGCTTGAAGTGGAGCTTCATGCCGCGCCAGTTCCCGGGCCAGAAATACCTCGTCTGCAACACGGACGAAGGCGAGCCGGGCACCTTCAAGGACCGCGACATCATCCGCTACAACCCGCATGCGCTGATCGAAGGCATGGCCATTGGCGCCTATGCGATGGGGATCACGGTCGGCTACAACTACATCCACGGCGAAATCTGGGCCGACTACGAGCGCTTCGAAGAGGCGCTCGATGAAGCGCGCGCCGGCGGCATGCTGGGCGACAAGATCCTGGGCTCGGATTTTTGCTTCCAGTTGCACGCATTCCACGGTTTCGGCGCCTATATCTGCGGCGAAGAAACGGCGCTGCTGGAATCCCTGGAAGGCAAAAAGGGCCAGCCCCGCTTCAAGCCGCCATTCCCGGCCAGCTTCGGCCTGTACGGCAAGCCGACCACGATCAACAATACCGAGACCTTTGCGGCCGTGCCATTCGTGTTGAACATGGGCGGCGATAAATACGCTGCGCTGGGCAAGCCGAACAATGGCGGTACCAAGATTTTCTCGATGTCGGGCGACGTGGCGTTGCCGGGCAATTACGAAGTGCCGATGGGCACGCCATTTGCCAAATTGCTGGAACTGGCAGGCGGCATGCGCGGCGGCAAAAAAATCAAGGCAGTCATCCCGGGCGGTTCTTCGATGCCGGTCCTGACCGGCGAAGTCATGATGAACACCGACATGGATTACGACTCGATCGCGAAAGCCGGTTCGATGCTCGGTTCGGGCGCCGTGATCGTGATGGATGAAACGCGCTGCATGGTCAAGTCGCTGCTGCGCCTGTCGTACTTTTACTTTGAAGAGTCGTGCGGCCAGTGCACCCCTTGCCGCGAAGGCACGGGCTGGTTGTACCGCATGGTGCACCGGATCGAGCACGGCCAGGGCCGGGTCGACGACCTGGACATGCTCAACTCGATTGCAGACAACATCCAGGGCCGCACCATTTGCGCGCTCGGGGATGCGGCAGCGATGCCAGTGCGCGCCTTCATCAAGAATTTCCGTGAAGAATTTGAATACCACATCGAGCACAAGCATTGCTTAGTGCCCGCTTATGTCTAATCGCGTCAGGTAACGATCACCATGGTTGAAATCGAAATAGACGGCAAGAAAGTCGAAGTCCCTGCTGGTAGCATGGTGATGGACGCCGCCAATAAATTGGGTACCTACATCCCGCATTTTTGCTATCACAAGAAATTGTCGATCGCCGCGAACTGCCGCATGTGCTTGGTCGAAGTGGAAAAGGCGCCCAAGCCCTTGCCCGCCTGCGCCACGCCGGTGTCGCAAGGCATGATCGTGCGCTCGAACAGCGACAAGGCGGTTCAAGCCCAAAAAAGCGTGATGGAATTCTTGCTGATCAACCACCCGCTCGATTGCCCGATCTGCGATCAGGGCGGCGAATG
>JANPCW010000758.1:0-9312 GCA_031431155.1 Janthinobacterium sp.
ATGAATCCAAGCTTGAGCCAGTAGCGAAAGGCTGTGCCAAAACTCACTGGAGAAGGGCGTTCCTGATTTGGGAGTGTCATTGGCGTCAGGTTCAGTGGCGTTGCGGTAAAAAAAAGGGACGCACTCGGCTTCCCTTTTTTCGCTGTCCCTCCCCATCACTGGCGCGAGGGAGCGGTGCTTAATTGCGCTGGGTGTCCACCTGGATCAAAGGCTCGTCGACTGGCTGCGGGCGCGGCTTGCGCTCGCGTCGCACGCGCTCTGGCGCAACGGCGTTCGCCGCTGCTGCTTGCGCTGCCCTCAGTTTCTCCGGGTCAGTCGCGGCCAGGGTCAGGCCGGCCGAACCAAGCACCGCATTCAGATCGGTCAGTGACGCCGTTGGTTCAACCTTTGGTTCAACTTTCTGTTCAAGCTTTGGCTCCGCCTTTACTGTCGGCTCAACTACGTCAACAGTGGCAGGCTCTGCGATCATCGCCTCGGGAACTGGCTCGACGATGGGCGCATCCTGCTCAACAACCACGGCAACCTCTGGCACTTGCGCAGGGCTGACCGGCGCTGTCGCAGCGACTGCTTCGATCGGCGTAACGATGTACTCCGACACGGGCACAAACACAGGCTCCGCAACCGCGCTTTGCGGCGCTGCAACCGGCGTCTCAAGCTGCATCGACGCTGGCGCAATGACAGGCGCCATCGCTGCATGAACCGGCTCGGCAACGCGAACTTCGGCTTCGGTCGCGACAACCGCCGGAACTGCAAAGGCTGTTGTGCCAGGAGCAGACTCAGCAGTTAAAGCGCTTTGGG
This sequence comes from Janthinobacterium sp., assembly GCA_031431155.1. GTDB lineage: Bacteria > Pseudomonadota > Gammaproteobacteria > Burkholderiales > Burkholderiaceae_D > JANPCW01. The sequence goes on from JANPCW010000758.1 coordinate 799, forward strand.
CTTCAGTTTCTGCCGACTCGATGCCTTCGCCAGCTTCACGCTCGCGACGATTGCGGTTGCGACCACCGCGACGGCGGCGGCGGCGTGGCTCGTCGCCCTCGATGTCCGCTTCTTCGTCATCGGGCCCGTTGCCAGGCGCAGCGTTGAGCACGGTGGTTGGCGCAACGGCCAGTGCAGCGGTCAAGTCAAGCACCGGACCGGCCGCATGCGATGGCACGGCGCTGCCGGCCAGCTCGCCTGACAGAGGCAATTCCTCGTTCTTCAGTTCCACCATCGGTACACGGTCGGGGCGCGGCTCGCGCGGCGGACGTGGTGGACGTTCGGCGCGTTCGCGCGGCGCTGGCGCCTCGCTTGGCTCGCGCGCTTCGCGTGGCTCACGCGGAGGACGCGGCGGACGGGCCGGCCGGGTTGGCTTGTCGAGCGTCTCGGCTGCCTTGACGGCCTCGTCTTGTGCCGCAGCACCTGGCTCACGCTCATCGCGCTCGCGTCCGCCCGGTTTGCGGTTGCGTCCGCGCGGGACCCGACCGTTACGGTCGCCCCGTTCGTGTGATGCGGCAGGCTTGACCGGCGCCGCTGGCGCTGGCGCCGCCACCACAGGCGCTTCCTTCGTGCCCATGAAGAAGGCGATGATCTTGCTCAAGAACCCTTCGTTGGCCGGGGCCAGCACGGCTGGTGTCGGCACGCCGACCGCTTGCGCAGGCTTGCGTTCAACCAAGGGCGCCGGCTGATCCGGCGTGATGGTCTTGACCACTGCTTCCTGGCGCGGCTTGGCCTCTTCCTTCTGACGCTTGCTGTACGCCATGTCGGTTTCAGCATTCTCGGCCAGGTTGTAACTGGCCTGGCTGTCTTCCAGACGCGGATCGTCATGCTTGATGCGCTCAAGCTTGTAATGCGGCGTTTCCAGATGCTTGTTCGGAATCAGGATCACGGCGATGCGGTGGCGGTTCTCGATTTTGAGCACTTCGCCGCGTTTTTCGTTAAGCAGGAAGGCGCCAACGTCAACCGGTACCTGGACGTGGATGGTGGCCGAATTCTCCTTCATGGCCTCTTCCTGAATGATCCGCAGCACTTGCAGCGCGGACGATTCAGTGTCGCGGATGTGGCCGGTGCCGCTGCAACGCGGGCAAGTCACATGGCTGCCTTCGGACAGGGAAGGGCGCAGGCGCTGGCGCGACAGTTCCATCAAGCCGAAGCGGGAAATCTTGCCCATCTGAACCCGGGCCCGGTCGAAATGCAACGCATCTTTTAAGCGGGTTTCGACTTCGCGTTGATTCTTCGCCACTTCCATGTCGATGAAGTCGATCACGATCAGGCCGCCCAGGTCGCGCAGTCGCAATTGGCGCGCCACTTCCTCGGCCGCTTCGCAGTTGGTATTGAAGGCGGTGGTTTCGATGTCGGAGCCGCGGGTCGCGCGCGCCGAGTTGACGTCGACCGACACCAGCGCTTCGGTATGGTCGATCACGATCGCGCCGCCCGATGGCAACGGCACCGTGCGTGAATACGCGGTTTCGATCTGGTGTTCGATCTGGAAGCGCGAAAACAGCGGCACGTCGTCGTGGTAGCGCTTGACGCGGTGCACCATGTCGGGCATCACGTGGCTCATGAACTGGTGCGCTTGTTCGTAGATATCGTCGGTATCGATCAGGATTTCGCCGATATCGGGCTGGAAGTAATCGCGAATGGCACGAATCACGAGCGACGATTCCTGATAGATCAGGAACGCGCCGGAGGCCGACTTGCCGGCCCCTTCGATCGCGCGCCACAGTTGCATCAGGTAATTCAAGTCCCATTGCAATTCATCGACGTTGCGCCCGATCCCGGCGGTGCGGGCAATCACTGACATGCCTTGCGGCAAGTCCAACTGGTCCATGGTTTCGCGCAATTCCTGGCGATCTTCGCCTTCAACCCGGCGCGACACGCCGCCGCCGCGCGGGTTGTTGGGCATCAGCACCAGGTAACGGCCGGCCAGCGAGATAAACGAGGTCAGGGCCGCGCCCTTGTTGCCGCGCTCTTCTTTTTCGACCTGGACCATGATTTCCTGGCCTTCGCGCAGCGCTTCCTTGACCGAGGCGGTGCGTACATCGACACCTTCGCGGAAATAGGTGCGCGCCACTTCCTTGAATGGCAGGAAGCCGTGGCGGTCTTCACCGTAGCTGACGAAGCATGCTTCGAGCGAAGGCTCGATGCGGGTGATGACCCCCTTGTAGATGTTCGATTTACGCTGTTCGCGTCCGGTGGTTTCGATATCGATATCGATCAGTTTCTGACCGTCGACAATCGCTACGCGCAGCTCTTCTTGCTGCGTAGCATTAAACAACATGCGTTTCATTTTTATTCACTCCGCGACCCTTGGGCCATCTTGGTGCCGTTTGTTAAGCGGCGAAAGTACAGGGATATACGCGAGAATTGGAATGTTTGAGGGTTTTATGCCTTGGCGTACGGTGCAGCAACGCCGATGGCGTCGCGTCCGTAACGGGGCGCAAATGAAGTCGATCGACATCCCGAGTGCACGCATCACCTGTCATTTTCTGGTGCAGCCCGAACGTGTCGGGCGCGGAAAACGCAGGCGGTGAGCAGCTTTGATGAGCCAAATCGTAGCCAGGCTAAATATACTGAAAAAGTGAGACTCCGATCCACAGGCCTTTAACTACGGCCCTTCCAATCCGTCGCCCTCAATACATCGGCTTCACTACATGGGGTTTGGCGAAAACGGCAAGCGTTATCAACTCCATCAACCAGCGAGCAAGATGATTGATCTTGCTTGCCGGACTTATCCTTACAATCCAAAACAATTCTAATTCAGCACTCTTGCGCGCTATCCGATTACAACAACGGTGCAACCTTGACTCGCGCAGGGGTGGTGCGTACACATTTTTCCATCAAATTTGCAAATTGGCGAGGCCGGTGGAGACGCCCCTGTGTAGAATGTTCGTTTTATTCTTACACTCGCCGCGATCAAGACCGCAGCAAAACAATTATATATTCAAAATGAAGGACTTAGAGAGATTTTCTGGGAAGACCGAGCAAATGAAGATGCAAAACGATGCGGCTCGCCCGGTTGCACCGGTTCAGCCGCAAGCGCAATTTGTCACCATCACCGAGGAAGAGGCTGGTCAGAGGATCGATAATTACTTACTGCGCGTCTTGAAAGGCGTGCCGAAAAGTCATGTCTACCGTATCCTGCGCTCGGGCGAAGTGCGGGTCAATAAGGGCCGGATCGACCAGTTATACCGGCTCGAACAGGGCGACATGGTGCGCATTCCGCCGGTGCGGGTGGCCGAAAAATCGAGCGCGGTGGTGCCCGGCGCGGAGTTCAAGGTCGTGTTCGAGGATGCCCATCTGCTGGTGATCGACAAGCCGGCAGGGGTGGCTGTGCACGGCGGTTCGGGCGTTTCGTATGGTGTTATCGAGCAACTGCGGGCAGCGCGGCCGGACGCCAAGTTCCTCGAACTGGTGCATCGCCTGGATCGTGAGACCTCCGGCATCTTGATGCTGGCAAAGAAACGCTCGGCCTTGACCAACTTGCACGCGCAGATGCGCGATGGCTTGACCGACAAGCGTTACCTGGTGCTGGTGCATGGCGACTGGAACAATGCGCGCCAGCATATCAAGCTGCCGCTCCACAAGTATACGACGCCGGAAGGCGAGCGCCGAGTCTGTGTTCAGGCTGGCGGACTCGAGTCGCACACGGTGTTTTGCTTGCTACGCAAGTTCGAACAGTACGCCTTGCTGGAGGCTGAGCTGAAAACGGGCCGCACCCACCAGATCCGGGTGCACTTGTCCTCATCCGGATTTGCCATTGCCGGCGATGACAAGTATGGCGATTTCGCGCTGAACCGGGCCCTGCTCAAAGCCGATGCTACCCGCGGCGCCTTGAAACGCATGTTTTTGCATGCCCATCAAATTACCTTTACGCATCCTGAAACGGGCAAACCTGTCACACTGAACGCGCCGCTGGCCGCCGAATGTGAGCGTTTCTTGTTAAGCTTGGGGAAACCAATTCATCCATAATGTTGGGCGCAGGCATGAACTTGCCGGGCGAGCGCAGCGCGCCGCCAGCTTGCTTGATGCGGCGCGCCCACGATTGCGCCCTATAATTAACAATGGAGTCGGCGCGAGAGCGGCCGGAAGAAATGGCAAGAAAGCAATTTGATTTAATCGTGTTTGATTGGGATGGCACCTTGATCGATAGCACATCGACCATCGTGAAATGCATCCAGGCCTCGGCCAAGGATCTGGGCTTGCCGATTCCGCAGGATGAAGCGGCCTCGCACGTGATCGGGCTCGGCTTGGCGGAGGCGTTGCAGTTGGCGTTGCCAGACGTTGATCCGAAGTATTATCCGCGCATGGTCGAGCGCTATCGCTACCATTACTTGTCGCGCGATCACGAACTGGTCCTGTTCGCCGGTGTGCGGCAGATGCTGCAGGAATTGTCGCAGCAAGCCTATTTTCTCGCGGTTGCCACCGGCAAGAGTCGGGTCGGCTTGAATCGCTCGCTCAATGCGGTCAAACTCTTGTCACTATTTGACGCGACCCGGTGCGCCGACGAAACATTTTCCAAGCCGCATCCGGCGATGTTGCAGGAATTGACGCGCGAGTTGGGTCAGGACATGAAGCGCACGGTCATGATCGGCGACACCACGCACGACCTATTGATGGCAAGTAACGCCGGAGCCGCGAGTATCGCGGTGCAATACGGCGCCCATCCGCAGCACGAGTTGCAAGCCTGCAATCCCTTATACTCGGCGCCAACGGTCGGGCAACTGCACGATTGGTTGAACGAGAACGCATAATGCGCAATGACATGACGGCGGTGGCGCACCAAGTGTTGATCTGCGCATGTGAGGAGGTGCTTGAGGGTGGACGCGGGGTGCGCTTTCCCGTCACGGCCGGCGCCGACAATGCGACCGGGTTCGTGGTGCGCTACCGTGGCAAGGCATATGGCTATTTGAACCGCTGCGCCCACGTGCCCATTGAGCTGGACTGGGCCGAAGGCGAGTTTTTCGAGTCGAGCGGGCTGTACCTGATGTGTTCTACCCATGGCGCGATCTACGTGCCGGACAGCGGATACTGCGCCGGCGGCCCCTGCAAGGGCGGCCGTTTGCGCGCGATTAAGGTGGTGGAACGTGATGGGCAGGTTTTCTGGCAGCCCGACGATTATGTCCGGCCCGCGCGTCTGGTCGACACGCCCTAACAACTACATACAGCTACATTCATTACACGCACGAACAGGAATAAAAGGGATCTATGAGCGATAACACAAATACCGACCTGAACCAGGGCGCGGGCGCAGCCGCGGCCGCAGCGCCAGCCAACTGGGAGCGCGACGTACTCGAAAAACTGGTTTTTGCTACGCTCAAGGAACGGCGCGCGCAGCGCCGCTGGGGAATTTTCTTCAAGATCGCGCTGTTGTGCATCGTCGTGTTCGGTTTCCTTTCCTACTTCGACATCAACCTGTTGAGCGGCGAAGGCGAGGCGCTGGGCCGGCATACCGCACTGATCGATATCGACGGCGAGATAGAGTCCAGCGGCAGCGGATCGGCCAATGCCGTGATCCCGGCTTTGAACAAGGCGTATGCGGACTCGGGATCGGTGGCGATTGTGCTGCGTATTAATAGTCCAGGCGGCAGCCCGGTCCAGGCCGGCATGATCGTCGATGAGATCGGACGCCTGCGCAAAGGCTATCCGCACAAGCCCTTGTACGTTGTCGTCGATGAAATCTGTGCATCGGGCGGCTACTATATCGCAGCTGCGGCCGATAAAATTTACGTCAACAAGGCCAGCATCGTCGGCTCGATCGGTGTGCTGATGGATGGCTTCGGGTTTACCGGCCTGATGGACAAAGTCGGCATCGAGCGCCGGCTCATGACGGCCGGGGAGAACAAGGGATTCATGGATCCGTTCAGCCCGCAATCGGAGAAACATCAAGCCCATTCGCAACAGATGTTGAATGAAATTCACCAGCAGTTCATCCATACCGTGCGCAGCGGGCGCGGCAAACGGCTCAAAGAAACGCCAGATATGTTCTCTGGCCTATTCTGGACCGGCAGCAAGTCCATCGCCATGGGCTTGACCGATGGCTTGGGCACCGTAGACAGCGTCGCACGCGACGTGATCAAGGCTGAAGATATTGTCGATTACACACAACACGAGGGCTTGCCGGAGCGGGTTCTAAAGAAATTTGGCGCGGCGATGGGCGCTGGGGCATTCAAATCGGCAATCCATAGCATCAAACCAAGCGTGCGTTAAGGTGCGGCGCAACCGGTGGCCACAGCGAATATTACTTTGGGAGCATATTTTCCTTGAAAACTCCGCCGAGTAGACTATAGTAGAACTGTAGTTCATTCGAAGGAGTCGATATAAAAAGTTCAAATTGCTTGTAGATCGAAAAACTCAATTTTGGTAGAACTGTTCACTGCATCGATGATGCGGTATAGAGAGAATTCAGATTCCTCGCATGATGTCCAGCAACTGGACGTGAAAACGGTGGCGCAATGCCACCGTTTTCACGTTGTTCGTTCACATTTGTCGTTCATGGACGCGTTTCGGGTACGCACTTTATTGCGCACTTTAATTAGCAGCGCACAGCAGGTTCTGAGTGTTGGGTTCGTGACAGGTCTGATCTATGCGGTGATGGCATCACTCCGGGCTTTTTTCGCTTGCCCGAATCCGCCATCCGCTATCCAGCTTTGTAAATTGGCATCGGCCTGCGCGTACCATCGGGCTTGACTTGTTGTTTGCAATGCCCGCGCCAACTGCATGTTCGAACAAGTGATGCCTCTCGACCAGCGCGCCAAGGCAAGATTGGTCGCATGGAGCGCAGATTGGGCGATCTCGCGTTGGCGATCATCAGCTGGATCGTTACTGCTGAATTCATGGTAGGTGTTCAAACGAATCCCTTAAAAGAGGACAGGCCAAAAATTATCTTGTGGACTTTTTTTGCCCCGACATGTTTTTGGTTAGGCCGATTCCTAACGAAGTTTCAGTCTATCAAGACGATCTATTGAGGGCTTGATCCGCGTCAATCGTGTAGCCGGTTGCGACAGCAAAAAGTGTGCTTGTTTTTGTGCTAAGTTTTATTGGCGGGCCTGACGGCACGCGCGGCCTGTCCGCCCGATCTGGCTTCTGTTACAGTCTCGCATGAACAAATTATCCTTGGACCGCATCCTGCAATCGCAGGGTTTTGGCACGCGTAAATACTGCCGCGCCTTGATCGACGATGGCGAAGTGAGCATCGCCGGCATCACCCAAACGAATTACCGCACCACCGTCGATACCGAAAACCTGGTGTTGATGATTTTCGATGAAGCATGGACCTACCGCGAGCATGTGTATATCGTGCTCAATAAACCAGCCCACTTCGAGTGTTCACGCAAACCGAGCCACCATCCCGGCGTGCTGACCTTGTTGCCCGAGCAATTTTCCTGGCGCGAAGTGCAACCGGTCGGTCGCCTTGACCATGACACCACGGGCATGTTGCTGATCTCGGACGACGGCGCATTCATCCATGCTCAGTCCTCGCCCAAGCGCCATATTCCGAAAATCTACCAGGCCAGCACGCAAGAACCGGTCACCGAGGCATTGATCGATCTGTTGCTGGCGGGAGTGACATTGCATGACGAGCCAGCGCCGCTGGCGGCGCTTACCTGCGTCAAGCGCGGCGAGCATCAACTGGAAATCGTTCTGGAGCAAGGCAAATATCATCAGGTCAAGCGCATGCTTGCCGCAGCCGGCAACCATTGTTGCGCGCTGCATCGCAGTGCGATCGGGGCGCTGAGTTTGGACGCACTCGGGCTGGAAGAGGGCCAGTGGTGCTATCTGGATCAGGACCGGTTGGACTTGCTGGTGCCCTCTTGACAATGCGGGGCTTGCGAACCGACCTAACCTCACCATTGAATCACGATGAAACTTGCAACGCTTAACGACGGCACGCGCGACGGCCAATTGGCGATCGTAGCGCGCGATCTGAAAACGGCCCATCTGGCGGACGGCATTGCGCCAACGCTGCAGGCCGCGCTCGATGACTGGGCCTTCATTGCGCTCCAACTCAACGAGATATATCAGCAGCTCAACAGTGGGCGCGGCCGCCGCACATTCGAGTTCGATCAGAAAAGCTGCATGGCGCCGTTGCCGCGCGCATTCCAGCGGGCCGACGCTTTTGCATATGTGAACCACGTGGACCGGTTACGCCGTGCAAGTGGCGCCGCAATGCCTGCATCGTTCTGGCAAGAACCGCTGATGTACCAGGGCGCCAGCGATGACTTGCTGGGTCCGGGCGAGAATATCGTTCTGGCGCATGAAGCGTGGGGCATCGATTTTGGCGCCGAGCTCGCCGTCATCACCGATGACGTGCCGATCGGCTCCACGCCTGACCAGGCGCAGCAGCACATCAAGCTGCTGATGCTGGTGAACGCGATCTCGCTGCGCAACCTGATGCCGGACGAACTGGCGAAGGGATTTGGCTTCGTCCAGTCCAAGTCGGCCTCCAGTTGTTCGCCGGTGGCGGTCACGCTG
>JANPCW010000759.1:0-2333 GCA_031431155.1 Janthinobacterium sp.
GAAGTGCGCAGCCTGGCGCAGCGCAGCGCGGCGGCGGCCAAAGAAATCAAAACACTGATCGGCGACTCGGCGGAAAAGGTCGATCGCGGCAGCAAGCTCGTTGCCCAGGCCGGCGTGACGATGGATGAAGTGGTGGCCAGCGTCAAGCGCGTCACCGACATCATGAGCGAGATCGCGCACGCAAGCCAGGAACAAAGCGCCGGCATCGAACAGGTGAACCGGTCGATCATCGAGATGGACGGCATGACGCAGCAAAACGCGGCGCTGGTCGAGCAAGCGGCCGCTGCGGCCCAGAGCTTGCAGGACCAGGCATCCGAGTTGGCCCATGTCGTGAGCATTTTCAAGCTGGTCGACGGCGAGGAAAAAAAGCCGGTGGCCAAGCCAGCCACGCTGCGCGCGGTCGTGACGCCGGTGGCGCGCCCGGCGCCACCGTTGAAGCAAGCGCCATCCACGGTCAAGCCCAAGAGAATCGCTGCGTCGGGCGGTAACGACCAGTGGGAAGCGTTTTAAGTTGGGTCTCGATTTTCCGTCGCTCACTGATGCGGCCGGCTTTGCTTAATCTTATCGAAAGTGTTTGAATCATGATCAATCGTACTCTTAGTGTGGTCGCGGCCCTGTGGATCTTCGGCGCCAGCGCGCCGGCGTTTGCCGCCGAAATCCAGGCAGTGTTTGACGCAAAAAATTGCAAGGCGGAGTATCCGAAGGCGTCCCTGATGAACGAAGAGCAGGGGCTGGTGGCGATGTCGTTTCTGGTAGCGGCCGACGGTAGCGTCGTCGATTCCAAGATCGAAAAATCAAGCGGTTTCAAGAACCTGGACAAGGCAGCGATCAAGGCAATCAGCGCCTGCAAATTCAAACCCGGCAGCAAAGAGGGCAGGCCAGATCAGACCTGGACCAAGGTTGATTACGCCTGGAAGCTCGATTAAGGGAATGCCTCGTGCGGGCCAAGCTCAGGCCCAGCGAACGCGCACCCTACCATGCCAAAACGATAATTTCGGCATTCTTTTTGGAATAGAGTGCGATAATTGCTGTATCGAATCTTTACAGTTTGGTATTTCCTCACTTGAAAGCCAGCATTTATGCCGATTATGATGCAACGATTTTCCCAGCACGCAACATGCGTGCTGGCCGCCTTGGCGTGTGCCGGATGCAACGTCTTGCCGGTCGCCGATAAGCCCTATGTTTCCATCATCAACAGCTTGTCATGGACCAATCCGATGACGGGCAAGCCCGACGGCGTGCGCACTGCATGGCCCATAAAGGTGCTGCACAAACATGTTGAGCCATTCCCGCTGGCGCAGGTCAAAAAGTGCGACGACGCCAGCGCCGCCTGCGCGTGGGGTGTCATGAACGCTGGCCGCACGCTGACCCAACTTGGCACTTTGCCGAACGGCGTGACGCTGGAGCTCGAAGTGTCGGTGGACATCGCCCGCCAGCAAGAGATCCGCCGCCCCGATTACAACGGATCGATGCGAATACCGTCCGACGTGCCTGCTTTGAGCTCGCGCCGGGTGGTCAAGCAAGTGATCGGACTCGATTACGGGAAGGTGCACCGCATCGAATTTGACAACGGGGTGACGTTTGCCTTGTGCGCGGCGCGCCATGACGAAGCCAGACAAGCACTTGACGCTTGCGACATCCCGTTTTTTTGATGTGCGCGGGCCAGGTGCGACGATGCATGGATGTTCTGACAGGCCCGGTCTAACGCCGCTTTTCGCGATAAGCCAGGTACGGCACGCTGCCGTAAATGCGGGGCTGGAACGATCCTGGCATCAAAGGCTTGCGGCGCAGATGGGGTCGCCCCAGCACGCGCATGGCAACATGGATGTCCACGCCTAGCACGCACAACAGCGCGGCCGCGTCGTAGGTGCCGTGGTCGACTTGGACCGCCAGACATTGGTCGATCATATGCGCAGTGGCGAGGTCGGTGCGCCATTTGTGCGAGCCAAGAACAAATGCGGCAGGACGTACAGCATGCGAACCCATGGTTGCCCTCCTAGCGATCACGATACTAGTCTGCCGCGCTGCAAGATTGACGTCCGTCAACGATCCATATAACGTACCACGCCGCTTCGGCTTGGTTACGCCATGGCCAGAGGCACATTTCCCCCTTTGGGCTTTCGGTCCATATTATCGGCCGACTTCAGCAAGGACTCGATGGCGCGCTCGAAGAGCGGCGCGGTTTCCAGAAAACTGATGCGCCCGTTGTTGTACAAGCGCAGGAACATGCGCACGCTAATCATTGACGGTGTAATTTGATTGTCCAGCGTCAACACCATTTCGCCGGCGTTCGGGTCGATCCAGCTGAGCCGACCGCGGCTCGGCTTTCCGCC
>JANPCW010000760.1:0-3708 GCA_031431155.1 Janthinobacterium sp.
GCAGCACGATGCGCGCGCGCAGCGCTAGTCTCACACTGGTGAGTCCGGAGCGGACCAACGCCGTCAATTCGGCATGCTCTTCATTTGTCAGCAGAATCTCAGTCGCAATTCGCATTCGCGCTCTCCTATCGATCATGCAAGGATAGACGGAAAAGCGCTCCATTTCAATACGGATCAACAAGAATGCAACACTACACTAGCTGGTGTTCGCCAAAACCTCTAAGTGGGGCCAAAGCCGACGTCATTGGTCCCAACATGCCGCATTTCGACGGGCTGACTTTAGCTAACTGTATCGGTTGCGACGTTTCTTCGCTTTTCCTTTACTCCGCTACCAGCATCAACCGCGACCTATCCAGGGGCCTCACCGCAGCCAGTTTGGACGGCTCTTGCTGAACCCCCCAAAGGTCAACAGCCTCCTGCATGCGCAGCCAGCTTTCCGGCGAAGTATTGAGCAGCGTACCAACTCGTACTGCCATTTCAGGCGAAAGGGACCGCTTTTCGTGGAGTAGTTCGGACACACTAAGCCGACTGACATCGAGCAATTTGGCGAACTCTGTTTGGGTCATCTTCAACGCAGGTAACACGTCTTCGCGCAAAATCGCCCCCGGATGCGTAGGGCGTCGAGACGGGTTACGCAATGTCTTCATCAGTGATAATCCTCATAGTTCACCTCGATAGCGTTCTCGCCGTCAAATCTAAACGTGATACGCCAATTGCCAGTCACCGTGACGCTGAAAGTACCTTTGCGTACTCCTGTGAGTGGATGGAATTTGAAGCCAGGCACATCCATGTCTTCTGGCTTGATAGCGGCTTCAAGTCGATCTAACATTCGCTCAATTCTTGGAGCGGAGACCGCGGGAATGCCACGGCAATCGCCTCCTGAAAAGAATTTCTCCAGACCTTTGTGGCGAAACGACGTTATCAATTGGTGTATTCCATAGGATTGCATTGTAATGCTATGGAATACACTGTCAAGCTTTCGTTCAGACGCACACTGCGGCCAAGCCATATCTACCAGGTGTGTCTAGCGGTGCGGTACCAGGCACGCGACCGGGATGGGCACATGGACAGCGGTGCCAATGTGATATTGTAGGTTTGACCGGTTCATATGCCGAGGCTTGTACGCTCGAATCGGCTTCACGACCCACCTCAGCCCGGCGTTGGCGCCGGACGGCGACCTGACTGGCAGTGCAGCCTATATCGGAGATCAAATTCGAGCGGTGGGGGAATTACACTGCGTTCATCCTTTGAAAGCGAGAAAAATGGCCGTGCCAACGCAAGATCAAAAGGACACGATGACCATCAACACTGCCGCGGACTTTATCATCATTGGTGGCGGGATCGCGGGCGCGTCGCTGGCCTACTGGCTCGCACCGCACGCGCGCGTCATCCTGCTGGAACGCGAGAGCCAACCTGGATACCACTCGACCGGCCGCTCGGCGGCCCTGTTCATGGAGAGTTACGGCACGCCGCAGGTGCGCGCGCTCACCATGGCCAGTCGCGCTTTCTTCGAGCATCCGCCGCAAGGCTTCACCGACCATCGGCTGCTCACGCCGCGCGGGGCGCTCTTCGTTGCGTCCGAGCAGCAACGAGACCGGCTCGAACAGCACTGGGATATCGTGCGCTCGATCACGAAACAGGTTCGGCAGATGGGACCAGCTGACACCTGCGCCATGGTGCCCGTGCTGCGGCCGGAACGCGTGTTCGGCGCCGTCTACGAGGCCGATGCGGCCGACATCGATGTGCATGCGCTGCATCATGCCTATCTGCGCGAGATGCGCCGGGCCGGTGGCGCCCTGTTGTGCAACGCCGAAGTGTCAGCCATTGAGCGCTCAGGTGCCGAATGGCGCGTCCATACCGGCGACGGGGACTATCGGGCACCGGTGGTCATCAACGCGGCCGGCGCCTGGGTCGATGTGATCGCGCGCCTGGCCGGCGTTGCGCCGATCGGCATCGAGCCCAGACGCCGCTCGGCCTTCCTCTGTGCTCCGCCTGCGGGCCTTGATGCAAGCGGCTGGCCTTTGGTGATTGGGGCCGATGAAGACTGGTACATCAAGCCTGATGCCGGCATGCTGCTCGGCTCGCCGGCGAACGCCGATCTGGTCGAGCCGCAGGACATCCAGCCAGAGGAACTGGACATCGCGCTGGCGATCCATCGCATCGAGGAGATGACCACGCTGCGCATACGTCGGCCCAGCCACACATGGGCGGGCCTCCGGTCTTTCGTTGCTGACGGCGATCTGGTCGGCGGATTTGACGAGTCCGCACCCGGCTTCTTCTGGGTGGCAGCCCAGGGTGGCTACGGCATCCAGACCTCGGCCGCCATGGGCCAAGCCTGCGCAGCACTGGCGCGCGGCCTGCCGCTACCCGCGCGCCTTGCCGGCTTCGGTCTCAGCGCCGCGATGCTGTCGCCAGCGCGGCTGCGCGGCGCGCAGTGCGCGGCCTGTTAGCGCTGACAGAAAGGGCCCGCTACGATGCGGGCTTGATATTCTGATTCTGGCGGAACAGATTTTGCGGATCGTATTTCTTCTTGATTTGCATGAGCCGGTCATAGTTTGGCCCATAGGCCGCCCCGATGCGCGCGGTTTCATCTTCCGTGAGAAAGTTGACGTAGACGCCGCCAGTGGCGTACGGCGCAGTGGCATTGAAGACATTCCGCGCCCACGAGATGCATTTGCCGTCATCGGCCGGCTCGTCCCATCGTGCATGTACATTCATCGCATAGAGCGCATCGCGGTGTGCATAGGCGGTCGCATCCGGTTTCGCACGGCTCGCCTGGCCACCAAGCAAGCCCAGGAAAATCTCGCACTGCGGCGACGCCAGTTGGCCGGCATGCTGAATAATCGCCCCGATCGCATCATTGCCCAGGGATGCGAAATTGTGCGACTTCCAGTAGTTGCGCGCGCCCGGAGTAAGTAATGGATCGAATGCCTTTTGCCATGCCTGGTAAGGCTGAGCGCCTATGTGTTCGCCACAGGGCTGGCCGAAGCTGCGTAGCGCTTCAATGAAACGCTGCCCCTCATCGATTTTCCCGAAATAACATACCGCAAGCACGACCACTTCCTTGCCATGCACCTCGGGCGGCAGGAACGGCAGCGGCGGCGCTTTGCGCAGCACGGCCCAAACGGTCAACTCGTCAGGCATGGCTTGGACGAAATCGCGGTAGCTGGTGAGCACCTTGCGTGCTTGATCGAATGGAAAAACCAAGAGTCCGCTCAACACGTCCGGTCCAACCGCGTGCAGCTGAAACTCGAACATCGTCACCACGCCGAAGTTGCCGCCACCGCCACGGATCGCCCAAAACAAGTCGGGATGGTCGGTGCTGGTGGCGCGCACTTGTTGGCCATCGGCGGTGACGACGTCGGCCGCCACCAGATTGTCAACCGTCACCCCATACTTGCGGCTGAGCCAGCCGAATCCGCCGCCCAGCGTCAACCCGCCAACGCCCGTGGTGGAATTGATGCCCAACGGTGTAGCCAGCGCGAATGCCTGCGCCTCATGGTCGAAATCGCCCAACGTGGCGCCGCCTTCGACATAGGCTCTGCGCATCGCCGGATCGATCCGCACCGATTTCATCCGCGACAGGTCGATCACCAGTGCATCATTGCAGATCGCGTTGCCCGCAATATTGTGACCGCCGCCGCGTACCGCGAGCAACAGGTCATGATCGCGCGCGAACGCGACCGAGCACATTACGTCGGCGACACC
>JANPCW010000761.1:0-3845 GCA_031431155.1 Janthinobacterium sp.
GAAATTTTAGTGCCGGTTGCCAGCGCTGAATAAGGAATATTCGATGATTAATATTAAAATGACCTCTCTCACCGTGGCCAGTGCGCTGCTCTTTGCCTGCGCCGCACTGGGTGCAAGCACGGCCAATGCCAGTGCGCTGGCGCAATTTAAGTCCTTCGCGAGCGGCACCAAGGCCGCCAAGGGCGAGTTTACCCAGCGCCAGATGAAAAAGGCCGATGCCAACGCTAAGGTGGCCGCCCCGTCAACCGGCACCTTCGTGTTCGCGCGCCCAGGGAAATTCATCTGGACCTATGTCAAGCCCTACGAGCAACTGTTGCAGGCCGACGGCGACCAGTTGTTCATCTATGACAAGGACCTGAACCAGGTCACGGTCAAGAAACTGGGCGATGCGCTCGGTTCTTCCCCTGCCGCGATTTTGTTTGGCAGCAATGACCTGGAAAAGAACTTCACCTTGACCGAGGCCGGTACCCGCGACGGGCTGGAATGGCTGCAGGCGACCCCGAAAGCGAAAGACACCACGTTCGAGCAGATCAGGATCGGCTTGCGTAACGGTATGCCCGAAGCCATGGAATTGAGCGACACCTTTGGTCAAGTCTCTTTGTTGTCGTTCAAGAATTTCCAGAAAAATCCACCGCTAACGACAGCGCAGTTCAAATTCGTTGTCCCCAAGGGCGCTGACGTATTCAACAACTGATTCGAGATGGCAGCAAGCACGATGGATTTGTTCAAGGCTGCGCCGCTGGCGCCTCTGGCCGAGGCGCTGCGTCCCACCACGGTGGGCGACGTCATTGGGCAGAGTCACTTGCTGGGCGAAGGCAAGCCACTGTTTCTCGTCTTCAAGTCCGGTAAGCCGCACTCGATGATCCTGTGGGGGCCGCCCGGCGTGGGCAAGACCACGCTGGCACGCCTGACCGCGAACGCCTTCGGCTGCGAATTCATCGCCCTGTCCGCCGTGCTCTCGGGCGAGAAGGAGATCCGGGCCGCGATCGACCTGGCCGAACAATACCTTGGCCGCGGCAAGCACACCATCCTGTTCATCGATGAAATCCACCGCTTTAACAAATCGCAGCAGGACGCCTTGTTGCCGTTCGTCGAGACCGGATTGGTTACGCTGATCGGCGCGACCACGGAAAACCCGTCGTTCGAAGTCAATTCCGCGCTGCTGTCGCGGGCCCAGGTCTACGTTTTAAAATCGTTGAATGAAGCGGAAATGATGCAGTTGTTGCTGCGCGCCCAGGAACGAGTGTTGTCGCATCTGACGTTCGACGACGTGGCGCTTGGCACCTTGATCGGTTACGCCGATGGCGACGCCAGGCGCCTGTTGAACCTGCTTGAGCAAACCAGTACTTCCGCCGCGGCCAGTGGTATCACGCAAATCAGCGCCGATTTCGTCGAGAACGCCCTCACGCTCAACGCGCGCCGGTTCGACAAGGGCGGCGACAATTTCTACGATCAGATTTCAGCGCTACATAAATCGGTGCGCGGCTCGAACCCGGATGCCGCCTTGTATTGGCTGTGCCGCATGCTCGACGGCGGCGCCGATCCGAAATACCTGCTGCGCCGGATCGTGCGGATGGCCTGGGAAGATATCGGCATCGCCGATCCGCGTGCGTTGACGATCGCCAATGACGCAGCTGCTACCTATGAACGGCTCGGCTCGCCAGAAGGAGAGCTGGCGCTGGCCCAGGCGGTAATCTATCTGGCCATGGCGGCAAAAAGCAACGCCGGCTACAACGCATACAACCGCGCGCTGGCGTTTGTCAAGAGCGACAGGTCGCGCGAGGTGCCGGTTCACCTGCGCAACGCCCCGACCAAATTGATGAAGGAACTGGGCTACGGCCACGAGTACCGCTACGCCCACGACGAGCCGAACGCCTACGCGGCTGGCGAAACATATCTGCCGGACGGCATGGTCGAACCCCGTTGGTACCAGCCGGTGCCGCGTGGCCTGGAGCTGAAAATCGGCGAAAAACTGACGTGGCTGCATGGGCTCGACCAAAGTGCACGCGAACAAAAGTAGCGCGCAGCGTTCGGCAAGACTTGCGGCGCAGCGCCGCCGATCGGTCGCCGGTTTCAGAGAATCTCGTTAAGGGTGGCCGTCCGCTTGGTACAATTGCGCTTTCGACATAGCGCCAATTCTCATGATAGACATCCAGCTCCTCCGTAAAGACATCGACAGCGTCGCCGCCCGCCTGGCCACGCGCAAGTTCAAACTCGATGTGGCCGGCTTCAATGCGCTTGAAGCCGAGCGCAAGGCCATCCAGACCCGCACTGAAGAACTGCAAGCGAAGCGCAATGCGCTGTCCAAACAGATCGGCATACTCAAAGGCAAGGGCGAAGATACCGCCGCCGTGATGGCCGAGGTGGCTGGCCTAGGCGATGCCCTGAAAGCGGACGAAGCGGCATTGACGGCAGTGCAGGCAAAATTGAGCGATTTTATTGAGGCCGTCCCCAACCTGCCGCACGAATCGGTCGCCATCGGTGCCGACGAGAGCGCCAATGTGGAAGTGCGCAAGGTCGGCACGCCGCGCAGCTTCGATTTCGAGGTCAGGGACCATGTCGATGTGGGAGCCGCGCTCGGCCTCGATTTCGATGTCGCCGCCAAGTTGACCGGTTCGCGCTTTTCCGTCATGAAGGGCGGCATCGCCCGCCTGCACCGCGCGCTGGCGCAGTTCATGCTCAATACGCACACTGAAGAGCATGGCTATATGGAGTGCTACACGCCCTACATCGTCAATGCCGATTCCTTGCGCGGCACCGGGCAGCTGCCTAAATTCGAAGCGGACCTGTTCGCCGTCAAGAAAGGCGGACAAGACGGCGAGGGCGAAGCGCTGTACCTGATTCCAACCTCGGAAGTATCGTTGACCAACATCGTGCGCGGCGAGATCCTGGCGCTGGACGTCTTGCCGGTCAAGATGACGGCCCACACGCCATGTTTTCGCTCCGAAGCGGGCAGCTACGGGCGCGACACCCGCGGCATGATTCGCCAGCATCAGTTCGATAAAGTCGAAATGGTGCAGGTGGCGCATCCCGACACATCGTACGCGGTGCTGGAAGAAATGGTGGGCCATGCCGAAACCATCCTGCAACGCCTGGGGTTGCCATACCGCGTGCTGGCGCTATGCACCGGCGATATCGGTTTTAGCGCTGCCAAGACCTACGACCTTGAAGTCTGGCTCCCGGCGCAGAATACCTACCGTGAAATCTCGTCGCTGTCGAACTGCGAAGCGTTCCAGGCGCGCCGCATGCAAACGCGTTTCCGCAATGCCCAGGGCAAACCGGAGCTGGTGCATACGCTGAACGGATCGGGGCTGGCAGTGGGCCGCACGCTGGTGGCAATTCTGGAAAACTACCAGCAAGCCGATGGCAGCGTTGAGATCCCAGTGGTGCTGCAGCCGTACATGGGTGGCCTGCAACGCCTGACGCCGGGCGCGGCGGCGTAAAGAAAGGGAAGGCGAAAAAATTGGCGGGAAATGCAGGAGAATCAGCAATTTTTGAGAAATTTTTCGCGTTTGCCCTTCCGTTTTCTCTATAACCCGCTATAATCTTGCTCTTCGCAGCACACCGCGAAGAAGCAGCAAGACCGAATCAGGAAAGGTGGCAGAGTGGTCGAATGCACCAGACTCGAAATCTGGCGTACGTTTAGGCGTACCGTGAGTTCGAATCTCACCCTTTCCGCCATAAACATGTTTTAAGAAGTCCAAAGAAGTCCAAAAACCCGCGTTTCTCCCAGTGAGAACGCGGGTTTTTTGTTTAAGGACGTTTGCGGAGGTCGCTTGACGTCCACGATATTTGGGGGCATTTTGGAGGGCATGATCGATGTGCCCCAAAACGGATGCCCCCAT
>JANPCW010000762.1:0-5832 GCA_031431155.1 Janthinobacterium sp.
GCGCGGCCGGCGAACCGAGCCCGCCAGCGCCGATGATCAGCACGTGCGCCTCGATCAGCCGTTGCTGGCCTTCGATCCCGATCTCGTCGAGCAAGATATGGCGCGAATAGCGCAGCAGCTGTTGATCGTTCATTGAGCCGCGCCCCGCTTCGGCGCTTTACTTCTTGACGTCATGCTTGCTGTCGGCGGGCGCAAGCTTGGTGTCGAGCTTCGCCAGTTTCGGCTCGACCTTGGACAGCTTGACGGGCAAACCCTTCAAGTGGTTCAAGCCCTGTGCCAGCTGGAAGTCGTCCTTGCCGCCCAGCTCCATCGGCTTGCGCCGCTTTTCCAGCGCGCTGAGGCGCTGCTCTTCTTCCAGTTCGTCGCGCTTGGCGTTGACCTGCTCGCCGTCCTTGTCGTTGCCATTACTTAAGTGCTTGGCAAGGTCGGCTTCGCGCACGCGCAAGCTGTTCAAGCCATCGCCGTCGGCGCTTTCATCGACCATCAAATCGGGCACGATGCCGCGCGCCTGGATCGAACGGCCGTGCGGCGTGTAGTAGCGCGCCGTGGTCAGCTTGACCGCCGTGTCGGCCGTGAGCTGGCGCAACGTCTGTACCGAGCCCTTGCCGAAGGTCTGGGTCCCCAGAATGGTGGCGCGCTTGTAATCTTGCAGGGCGCCGGCTACGATCTCGGAGGCCGATGCCGAACCGGTATTGACCAGCACCACCATCGGCACTTTTTTCAGCGCTTGCGGCAGTTTCGCCAGCGGGTCGCCGCCCGCGCGGGCCGCATAATCCTCGCGCCGGCCGTAGAACGCCTGCTTGGAATCGGCCAACTGGCCATTGGTCGAGACGATCAGCGCATCCTTGGGCAAGAACGCGGCCGAGACACCCACCGCGCCCGGCAGCACGCCGCCCGGATCATTGCGTAAGTCGAGCACGATGCCTTTCAGATTCGGATCCTGCTGATACAGCATGGTGACTTTTTTCGCCATGTCGTCCAGGGTCAGCTCCTGGAACTGCGCGATGCGCACCCAGGCATAACCGGGTTCGACCATTTTGGCCTTGACGCTCTGCACCCTGATCTCTTCGCGCATGATCGGGATCACCAACGGCTTATCCTCGCCCTTGCGCGCAATCGTCAGCGTGATCTTGGTATGGGGTTCGCCGCGCATCTTCTTGATCGCTTCGTCCAGGGTCAGCCCCTTGACCGGGGTGCTGTCCAGGCGCGTGATCAGGTCGCCGGCCTTGACGCCGGCGCGATAGGCCGGCGAATCCTCGATCGGAGAGACGATTTTGACGTAGCCCTCTTCCATCGCGACCTCGATCCCGAGCCCGACGAAGCGGCCCTGCATGCTCTCGCGCATTTCCTTGAAGGCTTTTTTGTCGAGGTAGACCGAATGCGGGTCGAGCGAGGCGACCATCCCTGAAATGGCCTCGGTTAACAACTTTTTATCTTCGACCGGTTCCACGTAATCGGTCTTGATCAAGCCGAACACATCGGACAACTGACGCAGCTCTTCCAGCGGCAGCGGGGCGGCCAGGCTTTTTTGCGCGGAGGCGGAAAACTGCATCGACCCGGTGATACCGGCGACCACGCCCAAGCCGACGAGGCTGAGATTCCTGATTTTATTGCCCATGTTTTACCCGCGATCGACCAAACCAACACACAAAGGCACCAAAGTGCCGCTCAAACACCTAGACGCCTAGAATTTCACCCAGCTGGCCGGGTCGAAGGCACGACCCTGGTGCCGCAATTCAAAGTATAGACCCGATTCTTCGTTGCCGCCGGTGTTTCCGACACTGGCGATCGAGTCGCCGGCACCGACCGCATCGCCGGCCCGTTTCAGCAAGGCCTGATTGTTGCCATAGATGCTCATATACTGGCTGCCATGGTCGACGATGATCAAGTTTCCAAAGCCGCGCAACCATTGGGCAAACACGACCCGGCCCGCCGCCACGGTCTTGATCTCGCCCCCTTCGGCGGCCCGGATGAAGACGCCCTTCCAGCTCGGCCCATCGCCGCGTTTACTGCCAAATTTGGCGCCGACCGTGCCGCTGACGGGCATGCGCAATTTCCCGCGCAGGGTGGCGAACGCGCCGTTGGGCGCGGCCGGCGCCAATGCGATGTCGGCCGCCTTGGCCGCGTTCGGGTCCGGCTCGCTGGCCGGCTGCGCCAGCTTCGGCTCGGGGGCGTCGGGCACCGGCTCGACGCTGGCCGGTTCGGGCGGCCGTTGCGCACCCGGCTTGACCCGTTTACCGGCTTCGCGCGCCAGCCGTTCTGCCTGCGCGCGCGCTTTTTCCTGGGCCTTCTGCTGGGCCAGCGCCTTCGCCAGCGCAGCCGCTTTCGCCTTGGCCAGCGCCACTTGTTCCAGCCGGCGCTGTTCGGCCGCGGCGGCCTCGGCTTGCTCCTTGATCAGGGCCGACAGCTTGTCGACCAGCCCGGCCATGCGCTGTTCGTCGCGCTCGATGTTGCCGGCCTGCTTGCGCTGATCGACCAGACGCTTGCTGAGCGTCGTCAGCAGCGCGGCGCGGCGCGCCTGCTCCTGTACCAGCACGGTTTTTTGCTGGCGCTCTTCCTGTGCAATTTCTTCCAGTTCATTCTTGCCGTTCTCGGTTTGCTGCTTATTGCTTTCAACCGCAAGCAAATTGGTGCGCAACGATGCCAGCAGGCGCGCCTGCGCCTGCGCCACGTACCCGAGCAGTTTCAGGTCGCGATTGATGCGGTTCGGGTTGTCGCCCGAGAGCAGCAGCTTGAGCCGGTCCTCATTGCCGGCCATGTACTGCTCGCGCAACAAGGTGGACAGCTGTTTTTTTTGCAGCGCGACCGTCGCGGTGAGCTGTGCTTCGCTCTGGGCCAATTCGCGCAGCTTGACCGCGGTCTCGGTTTGCTCGCCGGCCAGTTCGCGCAGCGAGCGGTTGGCGTTCGAAATGGCTTCTTCCGACTCGGCCAAGGTGTCGGCCGCATCGTCCTTGGCGCTTTCGGTGCGCCCGATATCCTTTTTGAGGGCGGTCAGCTTTTGCTGCAAGCCGGCGCGCGCCGCCTCGGCCACCGTTTTTTGCTTGCTGCGCTCAGTCACTTTGGCGCCCTGCACGGCACCCGCGGCCAGCACCAGGGCGGCGCACAGCAGTGCCCCCATCGAGCCGATTATGCGAGGGCGGCGAGGGCGCTGGTGTTGCTTGAAAGAAGGCTGCAAAACTTACCTAGCCTTCCCTTGGCTGGCGACCGCTTGCATCGCCGCCGCGATCGCGGCCGGGTCACCGAGGTAGTAATGGCGGATCGGTTTGAGCTCGGCGTCGAGTTCATACACCAGCGGCTGGCCGTTGGGGATGTTCAGGCTGACTATGTCGGCATCGCTGATCCCATCGAGCATCTTGATCAGGGCCCGCAAGCTGTTGCCGTGGGCCGAAATCAGGATCTGCTTGCCGGCCCGGATCGCCGGTGCGATCTCATCGTCCCAGGCCGGCATCACGCGCACCACCGTGTCTTTCAGGCATTCGGTGAGCGGGATCGCCGCCTGCGGCAAACCGGCGTAGCGCGGGTCGGTGAACGAAGCGCGCGCATCGTCCGGGGCCAGCGGCGGCGGCGGGGTATCGTAGCTGCGGCGCCAGACCAGCACTTGCTCGTCGCCATACTTGGCAGCCGTCTCGGCCTTGTCCAAGCCTTGCAAGGCGCCGTAATGGCGCTCGTTCAAACGCCAGTCGTTCTTGACCGGCACCCACATCAAGTCCATCGCATCGAGCGCGAGCCAGAGCGTGCGGATGGCGCGCTTGAGCACCGAGGTATAGGCCAGATCGAAGCTGAACCCGGCATCGGCCAACAGCTTGCCGGCATAAGTGGCCTCGGCCGCGCCCTGCGCCGTCAGATCGACATCGGTCCAGCCGGTAAAGCGGTTGTCGAGATTCCAGGTGGATTCGCCGTGGCGCATAAATACAATTTTGTACATAGAGCAATCTTTAAGAAGTGGGTGAGCAGCCGCCAAACATAAAGTTTGACCGAAAACGGGGTCGATGCAATTTGCTTGCAGGTTCTATTTTATAATGCGCGGATTGACTTCAACCATTGGATCTCCGTGAAATTCATTCTTGACCATATTTTTCTTATTGGCTTAGCCATCGTTTCGGGCGGCCTGTTGCTCTGGCCAAGCCTGCAAGCGCGCGGGAAAAGGGCCTCGGCGCTGGAAGTGACGCAATTGATCAATCGCGGCAAAGCCGTCATTGTCGACGTGCGCGACGCCGCCGAATTTGCCAATGGCCACCTGCGCGACTCGAAAAATATTTCCCTCAAAGAACTCCCAGCCCGCATCGGCGAGCTCGAAAAATTCAAGACCAAGTCCATCATCGTGATTTGCCAAAGCGGCGCGCGCGCCGGCGCCGCCACCAAAACCTTGCACAAGGCCGGTTTTGCAGATGTCGTCTGCCTCGACGGCGGGATGGCGGCATGGCAGACCCAGGGTCTGCCGATCGCCAAGTAAACTTTTTGAAAGAATTGTCATGACTGCCCATGTTACCGTGTACACCTCGGCCACCTGCCCCTATTGCATCCGGGCCGAGCAGTTGCTCGACGCCAAGGGCGTGACCAACATCGAAAAAATCCGGGTCGACCTGGATCCGGCGCAAAAAATGTTGATGCTGGAAAAGACCGGGCGCCGCACGGTGCCGCAAATTTATATCGGCGCCACCCACGTCGGCGGTTGCGATGACCTGTATGCGCTGGAACAGGCCGGCCGGCTTGACCCCTTGTTAAAAGGCATCTAAGCGCCATATCGGCCCTATCGTGGAATAATCGCGGCCGGAGTGGCCGATATGATTGTCATCGATCGGGTTTGATACAATTGCCTCCGCAATGATCTCAGTCCGATTCAAGCCAGCGCATGCATCACCAATTTGAACGGTAATTGCCGCTCTTTTTCCCTCTCAACGAAAGCGTTCCATGTCCGACGAAAACCTGCAACCCGTATTTCAAATCCAGCGCGTCTACCTGAAAGACATGTCGCTGGAACAGCCGAACTCGCCATCGATCTTCCTGGAGCAAGAAGCGCCAGCGATCGAAGTTTCGCTTGACGTCGGCGCCGAGCCGCTGGCCGATGGCATTTTCGAATCGACCGTGACCATCACCGTGACCGCCAAGATCAACGACAAGGTCGCATTCCTGGTCGAAGGCAAGCAAGCCGGCATTTTCGAAGTACGCAACATTCCAGAAGATCAACTCGATCCACTGCTCGGCATCGGCTGCCCGAACATCGTTTATCCGTACCTGCGCGCCAATATCGCCGACGTGATCACCCGTGCCGGCTTCCCGCCTGTGCACCTGGCTGAGATCAACTTCGAAGTGTTCTACCAGCAGCGCCGTCAAGCGCTGGCCGATGCGGCAGCGCCGGCAGTCGCAGTCGATCAGGCAACCCATTAAGCCAACCCTGCCAGCTGCGCGCAGCCGCGCCGGCCACGCCCCCTGCCTTGGCCCCGTGGCGGCCATGGCATCGACCCCAACCGATGGCGAAGGCGCGCAATGCAACCACTGCGTTTAATCGTAGGCGCGGCGCTGTGGCTGTTGGCGGGCGCCAGCCACGCGCTTGACTACAAGACGGTCGGGGCAGCCCCCGTCATCTTGTACAACGCCCCCTCCACCAAAGGTGTCAAACTGTATATCGCCCCGCGCGGCATGCCGCTCGAGGTCGTCCTCGCCTATGGCGAATGGGTCAAGGTACGCGATGCCGGTGGTGACCTGAGCTGGACCGAAGCGAAGGCGCTCAGCGGTCAACGCCATGTCATCGTGCGCAACGCCGACCTGACGGTGCATGCTGCGCCGAACGAGTCGAGCAGTGCCATCTTCATCGCGGAAAAAGGTGTGCTG
>JANPCW010000763.1:0-3047 GCA_031431155.1 Janthinobacterium sp.
CGAACAGCAGGTTGGCGTTCACCTGGATTTTGCCAAATTCCTTTTGCAACAGGGGACCGAACTTGAACTCGTAGCCCTCGCTGTGATCCCGTGGCCGTTCGATTTCGGTGATGAAGCCGAGATCGACTGGGTATTTGCCCGGTTCCGTCAGCTGAAACTTGTTTTCCCATTCGATCGCGTCGAGGCGGGTGCCGTTGCCGCCTTCCCGGTTATATTTGACGTACAGCTCGGTGAACCAGTACTGGGTCACGCCATAGCCGAACCCGAGCGAGGCGGCGCTGGCGCGTTCGCCATCGACATCCTTTTTGGTTCCCATCTTGAAATCAATTTCCTTTTCACCGTAGTCGACGCTCGGCACGAAGACATAATCGGCCGGGCCGGCAATCGCGTGGCTGGCGCCAAGCGCGGTGAACGCAGCGAAAATTGCGCTCGAAAGAATCAGTTTTTTCATATTGCTTTCAGGTTTTGATGAGGAGGTGTTTGGTGGCGCACCCAGCTGGTTCCCAGTGTGATGGTGACCAACGTGGTGACATAAAATAGTACTTGCATGCCGCTAGGCTTGGCTTCGTAACCGATCAGAATGTGCAGGGCTGAGCCGAGCAAGGAAGTAATCGGTAGCACGCCGGAGCTATCCCACAACGGCGACACCAGCGCCGGCAGCAAATCGCCCTGGATCAGGAAACGCGCCATTTGGCTGGCCAGGCCGGCCGCCAGCAACAACAGCAGGATACTGGTCGCCAGGAAGAACCAGCGCACTGGAATGCGTAGCAAACCGGCATAGATCGCGACGCCTGCGGCCACCCCGAGCAGCAGGCCGAGCGCACCGCCCAGAACCACGGTCGAGGCGCTGGCGCCAGCGCTTGATGCAATGCCGTGCAAGAACAGTGCTGTTTCGGCCCCTTCGCGCAGCACTGCCAGCGCCACGACGATCGCAATAGTCGATAGTTCCTGGGTTCCACTTTGAATGGCTCGGCCCACGCGCTTGGCATTGCTGGCCATCTCGGCGCCATGCGACGCCATCCAAATATTGTGCCAACCGAGCATCAGTACCGCAATCCCGAGAATGGCAGCGTTGAACAGTTCCTGGCCGCTACCGTCAGCCAGCAGCGCGATCGATTCGGTGAGTAGCGCGACCACCACTGAGCCGAGCAGGCCGGCGCCAATGCCGATGGCCAGCCAGCGGTTACGCGACGGCAGGCCGCGCGTGGCTGCGGCAATGATGCCGATTAGCAGAGCTGCTTCCAGCGATTCCCGAAAAACAATAATGGATGCACCGAACATGATGGGTTACTCCGCGATGATAACGCCGTGGGCGGTCGCTTGATTGAATTCGCCGAAGAACGGATACTTTCCTGGCGTTAAAGGCCCGATGAAGATCGGCATTTTTGACTTGCCTGGAATTACTTTTTCACGGTTCAGCTCATGGCTTTCAAATTCTTCCGCCGACGCATCCTGGTTATCGATGATCAACTTGATTTTTTTGCCGGCAGGAACCTTGATTTCTGCAGGAACGAACCGATGGTCCTTGATCACCAAGACCGGCTCAATATCGGCAGCGAATGCGATGACAGGGGTAAAGGCCAAGCAAATTAGGAAATTGCGCGCGTTCATGGAAGTCCTTGAGAATATGAATTAACAAGCGAATGATAATCATTGCTATTCTCATTGTCAAGGGCAGCTTCCAACTTGGCGCTTCTCAGCTTCGTTGCGAGCGCCTGCCCGACAGCACCAGCGCGATACCGCCCAGAATCGCGCCGGAGGCCAGCGACAGGCGCAAGGTGATTGGCTCGCCCAGGAACATGACGCCGCCCAAGGCTGCGATCACAGGCACGCTCAGTTGCACCGTGGCGGCGCGGGTCGCGTTCAAGCCGCGCAAGGCCGCATACCAGAGAACATAGCCGAGGCCGGATGCCAGCGCACCCGATAGCATGGCTAACAGGGCGCCCCTGGCATCGGCCCGCAACCAGGGCAGCAGCACCGCACCCAACGCCAACGCCATCGGCGCGGCGCGCAGAAAATTGCCGGCAGTGGCTGCGGCAGGATCCAACACCCCGCGCCCGCGCAAGGAATAGCCGCCCCAGGCAATGCCGGCCGCCAGCATCAGCAGCGCGCCGCTTAGCGGAGGCGCCGACAATCCGGGTAACATCATTGCAATCAAGCCAGCCAACGCCAGTACCAGTCCGCAGCCTTGGCGAAGGGTAAAGCGTTCACCGCCGCGCAGCCCGGCGAGAATCATGGTCGCCTGCACGGCGCCAAACAGCAGCAGCGCACCGGCGCCGGCGGCCAGCGTCACATAGGCGAACGAAAAAGCGGCCGCATACACGAACAGCGCAAAAGCCGACGTCCAGTTGCCGCTAACCTGATTGCTGCCATGCCGGCATCGGATCAGCAGCCACAGCATCAGAGCGCCCGACACCAGCCGGATCGCGGTAAAACTGGCCGGATCGATCGCGCTGTGCTTGAGCGCAAGACGGCACAGCACTGAATTGGCGGCAAAGGCAGTCATTGCCAGTACGGTCAAGAGGATCAGGCGGGACAGTGACATTGTGTTTCCCGGAGAAGGTGAAAGCTGCCATTTTGCCAGCAATCATTGTGAAGATGGCATAAGAAAACGGCGGCCCTCAGGCCGCCGCTTCATATGCCACCGGGTAGCGGCGAACTATTTCACGCCGTGCATCAGTTTGTTGATGAGCGGTGCAATCAGGAACAATACGACGCCGGCGCCCAGCAAGGACCAGAAGCCGAACGAGTAGCCGCTCAGCGCCGAGGCAACCGACAGGCCGCTCTCGCCGCTGACGTGGGCCGCGAACAAGCCGGACAGGTTGTTTCCGATCCCGGTGGACAGGAACCAGCCGCCCATGCCGAGGCCGACCAGGCGGGTAGGCGCCAGCTTGGTCACCATCGACAGGCCGATCGGGGACAGGCACAGTTCGCCGATCGATTGGATCACGTAGACCAGGAACAGGGTCCAGAAGGGAATCTTGTTGTCGGTGCCGACCAGGAAAGTCAGCGCGTACATCAAGAGGCCGAACGCGGCCGCGTTGCCG
>JANPCW010000764.1:0-3238 GCA_031431155.1 Janthinobacterium sp.
GCAGGCGAACCTTAAGAACGATCCGGCGATATTGGAAGAAGTGCAGCGCCTGTTGGCGGAGCTGCGCGGCGCCTGGAATGCAATCGGGCCCAGTGCAGCGGTGCAGCAAACCGAACAAACGGACCTGCTGCAAGCCCATTCGTTGTGATTATTCGGCACTTATAGGATGCAGCTAGTGTAGTGGTAGGGCGGATGAGCGAAGCGTTATCCGCCAATTTTTGCGAACATACGGCGGATTGCGGCCGGTCACCGGCGCTCATCCGCCCTCCGCTTTGAATGAATCGGCGCTGGGACGACGGACTATGCGGTGCGAGCGATTACTTTGTGCTCTGATAGATCCCCACAGCCCAGCGTCGACAATTTATGAACATCCGCTGTAGAAGGCTATATTGCTCCCCAATTCTCCTGCCATTTCGAGCACATGATGATGACGAGTCAAGAAACACTGTCGGTATATGAAGCCATGGCCGAGCTCACCGGCCAGATGCTGGCCGCATCCCGGGACGGCGATTGGAACCAACTGGACGTGCTGGAACAGCGCCACAGCGCGCACGTGCGGCGCCTGAACCTGCGCGCTGCGGCGCTGCCCCTGACGGGTGAGAGCCGCGTCAAGAAAGTCGAGTTCATCGGCAAGATGCTGGCCGATGACCGCAAGATTCGCGATCTAACCATGCCGTGGATGGCGCAATTGTCCGCCCTGATGCATGGCGGCGGCGCTGAACGGGAATTGGCCGGCGCGGCCAACGCCTGTGCCGGCCGGGTCAGGGTTTAAGACCGCGCCATGTTCCCGCCAGCCGATCTGCGCATCACTGTCAATCCGGTCGGGTCGGTCGCTCCGGCGCAAGCGACCGAGGCGCTGGGCGATGCCCGCCAAGAAGCGTTCCAGCGCTCGCTGCATACCCTGCTGGGCCAGTCGCTCAAGGGCGAAGTGCTGTCCAAACTGGCCGACGGCAGCTTTTTGGTCAAGGTGGCCGGCACCGCGGCGCGCATGATGCTTCCGGCCGGGGCGCAGGTGGGCGCCGAGGTGCCGCTGACCCTGGTCGCGCTGTCGCCGCGCCCTACTTTTCAGATCGGCGGCGCACAGCCGGGCGCGGTCCCGCCCGCACTGGTCTATGGCGAAGCGGGCGCGGCGCTGTTCCCAATCCCGGCCGGCGCCGGTTTGCCCTCGGCGGCAGCGCCACGTTCGCAAGCCGGAGCGGGCGCCATACCGCTTGACGCCGCCGTGCGCACCACGTCGCACGCGGCGGCCCTGCTGGCCAAGGCGCCCATCATCGCCGCCAACCAGTTGCCCGAGATCGATCCAGGCAGCACACCTGCCACGTTCAGTAACGCCGCGCGCGCAATCAGTACGATCCTGACCACCGCCCAGACGAGCCCGGGCACCCCAGCGGCGATTATCGCTACCGTCCCGCTGGCGCCCTCCCCGATGGTTGATCCCGAACGCATGGCTGGCGCGCTGCGCGATGCCGTCGCCAGCAGCGGCCTGTTTTACGAATCGCATGTGGCGCAGTGGGCCGAGGGTAAGCGCAGCCTGCTTGATCTGATGCGCGAGCCGCAAATGCAGCGAATGCAGCAGTTTGCCGCTGCCGATGGCGCCGACCTGGCCTCGGCCCAATTAATCAATCTGCAACTGCATACCCATGAGCAGGCCCGCGTGCAGTGGCAGGGCGAAGCGTGGCCGGGCCAGGCCATGCAATGGGAAATCCACAAGGATGCTCCCGATGGCGGGCGCGGTGACTGCGCTGACGATGAAGCGGCGGAACCGGCCTGGCGCAGCGGCGTACGGTTCAAATTCCCTCTGCTTGGATCGGTCTCTGCCACGCTGGTGCTGGTGGGCGAGCAGGTGCACATCCAGATCCAGACTGGCACGCCGGAGGCAGCGCTGTCGCTGCGCGCGCATGGCGTGGAACTGGAGCAGGCGATGGCGGCGGCTGGATCACCGCTGTCGTCGCTGACCATCAGCCAGGAACAGGACGCGCCAGATGACCACCGGGAATAACAGAAAAGGCTTGCAGACGGCGGTGGCGCTCGCTTACCAGAGCGGCACGCCCGCGCCCAAGGTGGTGGCCAAGGGCAGCGGCCTGATCGCCGACCAGATCATCGCGCGCGCCAAGGAGCATGGGGTGTTCGTCCATGAGTCCAAGGAACTGGTGGCGCTGTTGATGGATATCGACCTGGACCGCCAGATTCCGCCCGCCCTGTATCGAGCGATTGCGGAACTGCTTGCGTGGCTATATCATATTGAATCAACGCAAGACAAGGGTGGAGTTCGACCTGGCCCGCCGCCAACCGCCGAGACCCTATTCATCGACATATAACATGGCTGGCATTGATGCAATCAGAGACCGCAGCATTAGAGAACTGGCATGACTTCGAGGTCGAATCGCGCAGGGAGATCATTGCGCTGTTGCGCGCGGTCGGGGAGAAAAATCAGCTGATTCGGATGGTGATCCAAGGCGACACCGATGCCACCATGACCTCGATCCTGGAGGTCGACTCCGACGACGACAGCGTCATCCTCGACTGCTCGATCAACCCGGAGCAGAATCGCCGGATTCTGGGCGCCGGGCGTATCGGCTTCGAAACCACGCTCGACAAGATTCGCATTATTTTTTCGTCCGACCGGGTCGAGCAATGCGTGTACGATAATGGCCCCGCACTAAAAATCGCCCTGCCCGCCACCCTGATCCGCCTGCAACGGCGCGAATTTTACCGCATGCCCACGCCGGTCAGCGACCCGGTGCGCGTGGTCATTCCGCTGCCGGCCGAGCTAGGCGGCGGTATGAGCACGTTCCCGCTGGCCGACATCAGCTGCGGCGGCATCGCGATCCTGGACAATAAGCTGGTCTTGGAGAACACGATCGGCCACAGTTATGCGGCTTGCCGGATCGACTTGCCCGACGCGGGCATTGTGATGACCACTTTGCAGATTCGCAATTCGCTCAACATGACCCTACTGAACAGCAAGACCAACCGCCGGCTCGGGTGCCAGTTCGTCGACATTCCGCGCGCGATGCTGGCCCATGTGCAGCGCTATATCACCAAGCTCGAGCGCGAGCGCAATGCGCGCATGGCAGGATTGGGTTAACTCGCGGCGCACTGAGGTAAGCGACAGTCGGACCGGTACTATCCCATCCAGGCGGCACTAGACTGCAACGAAAAAAATTTCCTGGAATATATCAGTAGTGATAGCGACACGAAATGATCGCGATGTCGCTGTCCGAGACTTCATAAACCA
>JANPCW010000765.1:0-5789 GCA_031431155.1 Janthinobacterium sp.
GTTTTCTTTACCGATAGGGCCGGCCTCAGCGCGACTTACACCATTTCATACTGAATAACACTGAAGGAGACTCCCTTGTCAGATCCGAAGAACACACAGTCCGGGACTGTGATTAAAGTAATTGGTATTGGCGGTGCTGGCGGCAATGCCGTCAACCACATGGCATCTTCAGGATTGTCGGACGTCGAATTTATCTGCGCCAATACCGACGCGCAAGCTCTTTCAACTACGGGTGCGGCAACAAAAATTCAACTCGGCGAAACCGGACTGGGCGCGGGCAGCGATCCCACGGTCGGCCGGGAGACCGCCATCCATGAACGCAACAGCATAGCGGACGCGCTCAAGGGCGCGCACATGGTTTTCATCACAGCCGGCATGGGCGGCGGCACAGGAACCGGAGCGGCTCCCGTGATTGCGGAAGTCGCCAAGGAAATGGGGATTTTGACCGTCGGCGTGGTTTCGAAGCCGTTCGAGTTTGAAGGCGCACGCCGTATGCGCGTGGCAGACGAGGGAATCGAGAATTTGTCGAAGTTCGTCGACTCGCTCATTATTGTCCTTAATAGCCGTCTTGAAGAGGTTTTGGGTGACGATATCACCCAAAAACAAGCGTTCCGCGCCGCCGATGACGTGCTGAGCAAAGCCGTTTCCGGCATTTCCGAAATCATCAATGTTCCCGGCATGATTAACGTCGATTTCGAGGACGTGCGCACCGTGATGCGCGAGATGGGAACGGCGATGATGGGCACCGCAACGCACTCAGGCGAAGACCGTGCCATTAATGCGGCCCAGGAGGCTATTTCGTGCC
Source organism: Janthinobacterium sp. (assembly GCA_031431155.1). GTDB lineage: Bacteria > Pseudomonadota > Gammaproteobacteria > Burkholderiales > Burkholderiaceae_D > JANPCW01. The sequence goes on from JANPCW010000765.1 coordinate 806, forward strand.
CGCTGCTCGACGGCACGAATCTACATGGCGCCCGTGGATTGCTGGTCAATATCGCCGCATCCGAGGAAACGCTGAAACTGCGCGAAACCAAACAGGTGATGAACTTGATCTGTTCGCAAACAAGCGACGATGCGATCATCAAATTTGGCGCGGTATTCGACGATACGCTTGGTGATGCCATGCGTATAACGGTCGTCGCGACTGGGCTGTCGCTTCCCCGCGGAGTTGGGCCAGGCCCGGTGCAGCCGTACCAGTCCAGAACTGGCGCAGGGCACAGCCTGGGCCAAAGTTTGGGAAGCCCGGCTCGGGGCGGCAGCACAAAGGAGACGCCCCCTCTGCATTGGAGCCAGCGCCTAAACAATTCTGCCGCCTCGGCCAATCCTGCGGCAAGCCCAGCAGCGCAAGTGGTGCCTGCGCCGCGGCTGTCCGCTTCGAATAGTGCGCAGGATGTTGGTCGCCTGGACACTGCCCCGTTCGCAGACCAAGGCAAGAATTAGGACCGGCTCCTTGAACATGGCATCTAAAGCAATCAAAGCCGCGGCCGTCGCCGCAATCGTGGCCATTGCCAGCTATTGGTACTGGTCACCATTTCTGACCGTTCGACAGCTACAGTCAGCCGCTCAAAAAAAGGATTCGGACGCCTTTAACGAGCACGTGGACTACCCAAAACTGCGGGAGAGCATCAAGAACCAGTATGCCGATAGGTTGACCGATAAGTTTGGCAAGGCAGCTGATGCCGACCCCGACAATGACTTTGCAAAGCTTGGCGCTGCAGTCGGAAATTTGATTGGCAGGGCAGTCGTGAATCCAGTTGTTGATGCAATGGTGCGGCCAGAAATGATCATGCAAGCGATGCAGTACGGCCACTTGTCAATCACACGGAAAGACAAGCAGCCAGGCGACACGTTACCTAAATCCGAGGGCAATCCAGACATCCCGCCCCGCGCCAAGCGAAGCGATGACAAACCGAAATGGGTCTACGAACGCAAGGGCCCGAACCAGGTTATCGCTTATGCCACCGACCCCAAGCGGCCGGATCGGGAAAACGAGGAGAAGTTCGGCTTGGTGTTGCAGCGCAGCGGGTTCGCGAACTGGAAGCTGACCGAGGTCCGGCTACCTGCGTTGAGCCGGTAATGGATAAATGCTGACACTAGCACCAACCCACTCAGAACGATCTCGCCCGTCATGGCATGATCGCTGAGGCGGTTGAATGCCGATAAAGGAGGCGATTAAGCTGCCGTTGTCATGATTGCGCTGTTACGGGATCAGTCCCGAATGACGCGCGGCTTGCTCACGGTGCTTGTATATTTGATCCTCCGCGGTTCGTTGCAAATGCCGTGCGAACCATTGCCTGGCATGGGCCGCGACCGCTTCGAGCTTGCCCGGTTCTTCAAACAGGTGGCTCGCACCGTCGATGATCTCAAGCCGTTTTTCGCATTGCAGGGCCGCGTAAGTGCTTTGATTGAGTTCCATGACGACCGCGTCAAGTCCTCCAACGATGAGCATGGTCGGTGCACGTACTCTTGCCTGGGCAATCGAGCCGGCCATGTCGGTGCGCCCTCCGCGCAAGACGAGCGCGGCGATATCGGATTCGCGCAGGGCCGCCAACTGCAGCGCGGCGGCGGCGCCAGTGCTCGCGCCAAACAATCCGATGGGCAGGTACTTGGTGGCGCGATGTTCGCGCAGCCAATCGGTGGCCCCGTTCAATCGTTTTGTCAGCAGGGAAATGTCGAAGCGGGTATTTATGTTTTGATCTTCTTCCGGTGTCAGCAGATCCATTAACAGCGTTCCCATGCCGCTGTTGTGCAGTTCGCCGGCAACGTAATTGTTGCGCGGGCTAAAGCGACTGCTGCCACTGCCGTGTGCGAACAGAACGATGCCGGCGGGATCGGGCGGCAGTTCCAGCAGGCCTGCCACGTGCACCGAACCAAAGCGAATCTCGATCGGTTCCTTTTGTATTGATGAGCTCATTTTAGCCTCCTTGTTTGCTTACGATTCTAAATCCAGGCCAGGGTGACCCGGTGGACTAAGTCCTGTTGCAATCGGCGCGGGTTCGCGCCCCACCGTTCCGTCTGGTCGCCTGGGACACCGTTTAGAAATTAGACCAAGATATCATCGAATCGTGCTCACTTATTTTGCCGGATGACCATTTCGCAATGGGTGACAAAGGCATGTGTGGTGCGCACAAACTCGTCGGACGCGCGCATAATCTAAACATCACACATTGAGGAGAAGATGATGTTTTCGAACTTGGAAAAATTATCAGCCGCAACCAAGGCACTATTTGAATCCCAATTGGCAACCTTTAATACGCTGGCGAATAAAGCTGCGGAGAGTGGACAAAAGGCCATTGCGTTAAACGTCACTGCCGCCAAAGCGGCCGCAGAAGAATCTACAGTTTCTGCGCAGCAGCTATTGTCAACCAAAGACCCCCAAGCCTTTTTCGAGCTGGCAGCTAAACAAGCGAAGTTGAATGCTGAAAAGGCGGCGTCGTTTGGACAGCAACTGACTGAAATCATGACCGGCGTCAACGCTGATTTCACAAAAACCGCTGAAGCGCAAATCGCCGAATCGAGAAGCAAAGTTGCTGCCTTGGTCGGCGAGGTCATCAAGAATGCGCCCGCCGGGTCTGAAAATGCGGTTGCAATGCTGAAGTCGGTCATCGACAGTGCAAATGCTGGGTTCGAGCAAGTGACCAAGGCCCAAAAGCAAACCGCTGAAACGGTGAAAGCCCATATGGCCAAAGCGACGGATCAGTTGTCGAAGGCCGCAAAAAAGACTTCCAAGGAGTAGATATCGTCCATTGGGAATTCACGGTTGGTTAAATACTTAAGGTGCTGGCGCCGCAGCCGCGCCTGGTCGTCAACCCGGGGGGGCGTTGACGCCGTACCCCAGGCGCAGCGTCCGCACATTTCTTGAACGCCCGACTGAAGGCTGCCTCCGATTCGGAGCCGACTGCGGGCGCGACCACGGCCATGGCCACCATTGCACCGGGCTCGATAAGCATGCGGGCATGGACTGAACCGATTGACGCTGGTGGCGCTGCACGCTTGGTTACAACTGCTTACCAGTGATACATCTTTCCGACTACCAATGCGATGCGGCATACATTATTGTTTCGATACGCTACATCACACGCATTCACGGGAGTCTTAAATGGTATTAACGCAAACATCGAGCCGCATCCACCCATTGATGGCCGGCGCTGCAGTGTCAGTGATACTCGTTAGCTTGCTTGGCGCTGCCGCCATTGCAGGCATTCTCCCGAATTCGCAGGGAACCGATGCCGAGACGGCGCGAATTGCGGCCCGAAATTCAGGGTTTGCTCCGGCACAGGCGCCGAACCAGTTCGCAGCCGCGCCGGCCCAGTTCGCAGCTGCGCCGATCCAGCAAGTTGCGGTTGCTCCGCCCGTGGCTAGGGAAGTCGCCCAGCACAAGACGGTGGTGCATCACAAGACGGTCGTGCATCACGTGTATGCCCAGAACCGGGCAAGGACAGAGCCCGCTCGGCAATATTCTTCGGCCCGCTCTTACCAGCAACCAGCGCCGGTGGCACAAAATAGTCCTCTCGGTATTGGCGTAGGTGCTGTCGTCGGCGGGTTAATCGGTAACCAGGTGGGCGGCGGTAGAGGCCGCACCCTTGCAACGATTGCCGGTGCGGTAGGCGGCGGATATGTCGGCAATGAAATCGCAAAACGGAATCCATAAGTTTAAGTCAATGCCTTGCGCTGCGAATCGATCAACTTCTTCGGATATTGATGCGTTTGCGCAAAAACCTTTAAACCGCTTTTCAAATTTATACGACCAACTCCCATGCTAAAAACAAAATTAGGTACGATCGCTGTGATTGCATTGTCCTTGGCGGGTTGCGCCACCGACTATCGCGCTGTCGAACAACCACGGCCCGAATATCGCAATGCCGATCAACAATGGTCCGAGGATCGCCGTGGCGAACCAGCACAGTCCGAATACTGGACGGCTGAACCGCGCCGGTCCGAATATCGCACGGTCGAACAACCACGCTCCGAGTATCGTCGCGTCGAACAACCACGGTCCGAATATCGGACTGTTGAACAGCCAAGGCAAGAATGCTGGACGGAACAGGTTCCGGCCCAATCTTCGAGCTCCGGGTATGGCGGCGCCATCGTCGGCGGCCTTGCCGGAGGACTTCTGGGTAGCCAGGTTGGCGGCGGCACGGGCAAGACAGCCGCCACCGCGGTCGGTGCAATCGCAGGCGCGATGGTCGGTGACCGCATGGCTTCCGGCTCGGCTGGCTCCAGGACTGTCCAACGTTGCCGCACGGTAGATTGACCGCGAATCAGCAGGGCCTAGTGTAACGCTGGCCCCTTGATGAGAGTCTAGATTTGCTGCGTAGGGCAATGAGCGTAGCGTTATCCGCCGAACCATTTCGGCGCAATAACGCTACGCTTTTCTGCTCTGCGGTGCATCAATGCGGATGCCGATGGTGAATGTCGGGATAGTGGGGATGTACATGCCTAAGTTCCCAATGGCTATGCGGATGTGCATGCGGCTTCTCTCCATCCCACTCAAAGTCATGTTCGTGCTGGTGATGGGCGTCGTGGCGATGCGAATGCGCATGCGACATCGGCTCGTGCTCATGCTCATGTTCATGCCTTTCCGTCAGGTGCAGCCAGATGCCGGCACCCATCAGCGCGGCAACGGCCCAGAAGACGATGCCAGGCACTTCGCCCAGCATCAACAAAGAAATCGCAGCACCAACAAAAGGCGCCGCCGAAAAATACGCGCCGGTTCTGGCCGTGCCGAGATGCCGAAGCGCCAGCACGAACAGCACCAGGCTAAGGCCATATCCGCAAAAACCAACGATGCCCGCCATCAGCAGCGTGCCCGTTTCGGGTAGCCGAGAACCGAGTGCCAGCGCAATCGCCAGATTGACCGAGCCGGCTACCAAACCCTTGATGCCAGCGATCTGCAAGGCATCGCTGGCCGACACTTTGCGTGTCAG
>JANPCW010000766.1:0-3350 GCA_031431155.1 Janthinobacterium sp.
GTTGAAGCTGGCCTTCGAGCTGAACCGGCATGACACGGTCGGCATCGACCTGGTCGCCATGAGCGTCAACGACATCCTGGTGCAGGGCGCCGAACCGCTGTTCTTCCTCGACTATTTCGCCTGCGGCAAGCTCGACGTGCCGACCGCGACCGACGTTATCAAGGGCGTGGCCAAGGGCTGCGAGCTGGCCGGTTGCGCCCTGATCGGCGGCGAAACGGCGGAAATGCCGAGCATGTATCCGGCCGGTGAATACGACCTGGCAGGGTTCGCGGTGGGCGCGGTCGAGAAGACGAAGATCATCGACGGCAAGAAGATTTGCCCGGGCGACGTGGTGCTGGGCCTGGCCTCCTCGGGCGTGCACTCGAACGGTTACTCGCTGGTGCGCAAGATCATCGAACTGGCCAAGCCCGACCTGGAAGGCGACTTTCATGGCCGCAAGCTGGCCGACGTGCTGATGGAACCGACCCGGATTTACGTCAAGCCCTTGCTGGCGCTGATGGAATCGATGGAAGTGAAAGGCATGGTGCATATCACCGGCGGCGGTCTGGTGGAAAACGTGCCGCGCGTGCTGCAGGATAATTTGACGGCGGTGCTCGATGCCAAGGCGTGGACCATGCCGCCGCTGTTCCAGTGGCTGCAACTGCACGGCGGGGTGGCCGACGCCGAGATGCACCGCGTGTTCAACTGCGGCATCGGGATGATCGTGATCGTCTCGGCGGAAAATGCCGACGCCGCGTTCGCGCAGCTGACGGCGGCCGGCGAAACCGTCGCGCGCATCGGCGAAATCCGGGCCCGGGTTGGCGACGAGGCGCAAACCATCGTGATCTGACCGGCTACCGAACATCTCAATCGTAGGGCGGATGAGCGCAGCGTAATCCGCCGAATGGGATGAGCGCCGGTGACCGGCCGCAATCCGCCGAACCTTGGCGGCAAACTTTTGCGGCGGAAGGCGCTTCGCTTTTCCGCCCTACGTTACTTGCTAAGCACCTTGGCCACTGGCATTGCGCGCAGGCGGTACGCATCGGGCATGCCGGAACCGAGCAGCGGGCGCAGGTACAGGCGGAAGGCGTCGGTCACGTCGGTTCCGCTGGGGGCGATGAATTCATCTTCCATCACGCGCGTCTTGCCGGCCACCGCATCGAGCGCCAGCAACGCGTAGTCGACCGAATACGACCCGGTGCGCCTGATCGCCACCGAGCCGTCGCGCTCGCCCCACATCGCAAACTGCACGGCTTTCTCGCCCACTTCGCGCGCCTCGCGCTGATCGACATCCGACACGCAGCCGATGAATGAGCGCTGCAAGTAGCCGAAGGTGTCGCCGCGCACGCGCTTGATGCCCAGCTTGTCCTTGATTTCGTCGCACAGCAAGTCGGCCAGCGCCCCAGTGCCGGAGAGCTGGATATTGCCGTGCGCGTCACGCTCGATGTCCTTGGACAGCAAGCTGGCGATCGGCGCGCCCGACGCATCGTGAATGCCCTCGGAAACGGCGATCACGCAGCGTCCATAGCGCGCATGGGTTGCCTTCACGTCGGCCAGGAACGACTCCAGCACAAAGGTACGCTCGGGCAGGTAGATCAGGTGCGGGCCGTCGTCCGGGAATTTTTTGGCCAGTGCCGCGGCGGCCGTCAAAAAGCCCGCATGGCGGCCCATCACGACCCCCACGTACACCCCCGGCAAGGCCGCGTTGTCCAGGTTGGCGCCGGCGAACGCCTGCGCCACGAAGCGCGCGGCCGACGGGAAGCCCGGCGTATGGTCGCTCCCCACCAGATCGTTATCGATCGTTTTCGGAATGTGGATGCAGCGCAGCGGATAGCCGGCCTTTTGCGCTTCCAGGCTGACGATGCGCACCGTGTCGGACGAATCGTTGCCGCCGATGTAAAAAAAATGCTCGATTTCGTGCGCGCGCAGCACCTTGAAGATGTCCTGGCAATACGCCGCGTCGGGCTTGTCGCGGGTCGAGCCGAGCGCCGACGATGGCGTGCCGGCCACCAACTCCAGGTTGTGGCTGGTCTCTTGGGTCAGATCGAGGAAATCTTCGTTGACGATGCCGCGCACGCCGTGGCGCGCGCCGTAGATCCGTTCCACGTTCTTGAAGCGGCGCGCTTCTTGCACCACGCCCACCAGCGACTGGTTGATCACGGCGGTCGGGCCGCCGCCCTGCGCCACCAGAATTTTTCCAGATGCCATGCGAGACTCCTTGATATCGGTACATTTAATCGGGTTCCCTGAACTGCCAGCGCGCCGAGCGACGCATCGCCATAAATACTAACACTTCAATTAGCCGTTTTGAATCCTAATCCGGCGCCCGAATATGATTGATCAAGGCCAAAGTGCGCCGATCCGGCGCCAAGGTCAGCAAGCTCACCAGCACCATCGTGGCCAAGCCAGCCGGCACGCCGAAGACCCCGGCCGAGAGCGGCGCGATGTTGAACCACAGTCCGGAGGCGTTGCCCCCCAGGATCGGATTGGTATGCAGCATGTAATACAGGCAGACCAGGAACCCGGCCAGCATGCCCGCGATCGCGCCGGCCTGATTGGCGCGCTTCCAGAACACACCAAGCACCAGCGCCGGAAACAGGGCCGAGGCCGCCAGCGAGAATGCGGCCCCCACCAGCGACAAAATATCAGCCGGTTTTTGCGATGCCACATAGGCTGCGACAAAAGCCACGCCCAACAGCAGCAACTTCGAAATCGTCACCCGCTTCTGGGTGGAGGCCGCCGGGTCGACGATCTTGTAATAGATGTCGTGCGATAACGCGTTCGAAATCGCCAGCAGCAAGCCGTCGGCAGTGGACAGCGCTGCCGCCAGCCCCCCGGCCGCGACCAGGCCCGAGATGACATAGGGCAGCCCCGCGATCTCCGGCGTGGCCAATACCAGCACATCGCCGTCGATCGCAATCTCGGCCAGCTGGACAATACCGTCGAGGTTGGTGTCAACGATGCTGATCAGTGGATTGAGTTTGTCGACGTTGGCCCAGTACGAGACCCAGGTTGGCAAGGCCGAAAAATCGGAGCCGACCAGCGCCGTGTAAATGTCGTACTTGACCAGCACCGCCAGGGCGGGAATGGTCAGGTACACCAGCAGGACGAAAAACAGGGTCCAAAATACCGAAACCCGCGTTTCATGTACCGAGGGCGTGGTGTACGAGCGCATCAAGATATGGGGCAGGGCGGCCGTGCCGAGCATCAGGCAAAACACCAGGGCCAGGAAATTGTTGCGTTTGATATCGGATTGGGCGGCATCCTTGCCCGGAAACGGCTCGGCGTGGGCGACCGGAGGCGCGGCGCGTGCCAGGTTCGTCGCACGGTCGCTGCTCCATAGGCGCGCTGCATCCTCGGGCGTTTTCGGG
>JANPCW010000767.1:0-1622 GCA_031431155.1 Janthinobacterium sp.
CTTGACCGCAGCCGGATTGGTATTGGCGATGTGATCGCGCGAGGGAGGCGATTTGGCGGCCGAATGGCGCGCACGGTAGGGGTTGAACCACGCATGCAGTTCGAGACCGCGCGCATGCGCCTGGCTGACCCAGAAATTGAGGGGGTCGTACCACGGCTGCGGGGCCTTGCCCTGCTGGCCGGTGAGGTATTCGGACCACGGCTCGAGCTTGGATGGATAGATCGCATCGGCGCTAGGGCGCACCTGCAACACGATCGCGTTCAGGTTCAGCGCCTTGGCCCGGTCCAGGATGGCGATGGTTTCCGCCTGCTGCTGAGGCACCGACAAATTGCTGCGGCTGGGCCAATCGATGTTGGCAACCGTGGACACCCAGGCGGCGCGAAACTCGCGCGGGGCTGGCGGGGGCGCCGCTGTTTGCGCTTGTGGCGCCCCTTGGCCTCGCGGCGGCACGGACGCACCCGGGGCAACCGGCTTGGTGGTGCAACTGCTCAACAAAGCAACTAGGGCAAGCGCGCAGCTCAAGCCGGTGAGCGCTACTGTCCATTTTTTAACGTTTGAATGCAAAACTATTTTCCCAATTCCTGTTCACGCGCGAATAAGCTAATCCACGTAGGGCGGAAAAGCGAAGCGAATTGCGCATGCAATTCGGGCACCGTAAAAATCATTCGCCGCCTTCCGCCACAAATGTCCGCAGCAAGGGGCCGCCGCAAGGTTCGGCGGATAACGCTGCGCTCATCCGCCCTACGGATATCTAAAATTCCGCCATGGTCTCGACGAAGCCGATACATTTTAGGCCAGATCGCCCGATTACTTCTCCTGCTTCCCGAACTCCGGGTCGATCTTGACCATCGACGCCATGATAAACGCAGGGATCGTGGCGAAACAGACGTAGATGAAGAAGTGCTGATAGCCTAGCGCCGACTGAATCCAGCCACTTGCCATGCCGGGCAGCATCATCCCAAGCGCCATGAAACCGGTGCAGATCGCGTAATGGGCAGTCTTGTGGGGGCCGTCGGCCACCATGATCATGTACAGCAAATAAGCGGCAAAGCCGAAGCCGTAACCGAATTGCTCGATCGCGATCGCGCTGCCGATGATGAACACATTGCTGGGAAGTGCCGTCGCCAGGTAGACAAACACCAGATCCGGCAAATGCACCGAGAACACCATCACCCACAGGCAGCGCTTCAAGCCAAAGCGCGAAATGGTATACCCGCCCAGCAAACCGCCCACCGTCAACGCGAGCGTACCGACAGTTCCATACACGATGCCGACGGCCGATGTGCTCAAGCCCAAGCCGCCCTTTTCCAGCGGATCGAGCAGGAATGGCGTGGCAAGTTTCAGCAATTGCGACTCGCCCAGGCGGAACGTCAACAGGAATCCGAGAATGATGAGAATGTCTTTTTTCTTGAAAAACTCGGCAAAGGTGGCGAAAAACTCACGGAACGGGTCGCCCTGTTCCAATGTCGCCTTGTCGCCGGCCGGCTTGGGCAGCACAAAATAGTGATAAGCGGATAAGGCAAGGAACATCGCCGCCAGGATGAAGAACAACGGCATCTCCAACACCGATATCGCGCTCTATACCAGTTGGCTCTACCTGCCATGGGTCATCAAGCCGCTCT
>JANPCW010000768.1:0-9228 GCA_031431155.1 Janthinobacterium sp.
GCAGGTTCTTCGCTTCGATGTAAGCTTTTGCCACGCCCAGTTTGGCGTCGCCGAAATCGGAACTGTTCTTGAAGGCGTCGACCCAAATCGTGCCCACGAAGCTGGCGCCATTGGCCGATTTCGCCAGTTCCCTGGTATAGCCGAATTCGGCGTAACTGTCGCACTCGTTGCCGAGGCGGTAGGACATGGTGATGCCGCCAAGTCCGAAGCAGCTTTGCGGGCCGTGGGCAGAACTCGAGCCGACACCGGCCCGGAAGTAACCGTGGAATCCTTCGGTATCATTGTAGGGGTCGGCGATAGCGGCGCCGCAGGCAAACGCCAGGATGAGCGCGGCCGGTAGCGTTTTCAAGATGATGCGATTCATTTTTTGTCTCCTGCATGGTTATAAGAGTGTGGTCTCGGACACGACGTTTACGATCTCGTTGGTCTCAAGTTCCTGCTGACGCGCTAGCCACACCAGGTATCACTCGGCATTTTTTATCCTTCTTGCCACAGTGGACGGACAGTAGCACCGCCCGAAATGTGACGCCACAGCCGCGATGGCGATTCCATTTGAATTTCTTAAGTGGTTGATTTCTATAAGTAAACACGATTTCTGTTGTATTAATTTGCTTACATTTCTTTACAATCGAGATTGATAATTCTTGCCGGTTTCATCCGTGGAAAGGAAAAGTGTGCAGCGCATGCCGGCTGCAACAAATTGCAACAAAAGCATACGATTTCTTGCAAATGTGTATACATGCTTACCAATCTTTACCGGCAAAGGTGGGTTATAGTTTCAGAGGAGGGCTGTCACAGTGCCGAAATCAATAAAAACAGTATTGCAAATAGTATTTCTAAACCATGCTAACGTCGGGTGGTGCCGGGGGCTGGCGCTGGCGTGCCTTGGCGCGCTTAGCTCTGGCGCGCAGGCGGAAGGCCTGCAGGTTTTGCATTGGTGGAAGTCGGCCAGCGAGCGCCAGGCGGTCGGCCTGATTGCAGCCAGGCTCAACGAGGAAAACATTGCCTGGCGCGACGGCGTCATCCCCAGCGGGTCCGGAGTTGGGGCGGGCATTGTATTGCGCAGCCGCATGCTCGCCAAAGATGCACCGGAAGTGGCTCAAGTTAACGGCGTCATCATTCGTGAATGGGCGCGCCTGGACTTGCTGCTGGAACTCGATGCGGTCGCCAGCGGCGCGAAATGGGACAAATTGCTGCTCCCGGAAATAACGGCGATGATCCAGCCGGAGGGCCATTTTGTCGCTGCGCCGCTCGGCATTCACCGCATCAACATGGTGTTTTTCAACCGCAAGCTGTTCACCCGGCACAATCTGGCGCCGCCCGCAACGTGGGACGATTTCGAGCGCGCAGCCGCAAAGCTGCAACAGGCCGGCATCGTCGCACTGGCGCAAAGCAGCGAGCCATGGCAGGTTGCGACCTTGTTCGAGACTTTGGTGCTGGCCGAAGGAGGCGCCGCCTTTTACCGCGACTTGTTTATCCGGCGCGACGCCACCGCCTTTTCCAACCCAAAACTGGGGGATGCCCTCAGGCGTTTGCGTTCCCTGAAAAAATGGATGAGCAAGCCGGTGCCTGAGCGGCCCTGGACCGAGGTGGCGCGTCAGCTGGCCGACGGCGCAGCAGGCATGATGGTGATGGGCGATTGGGCCAAGGGGGAGTTCAACGCATGGGGCCTGGCCGCCGACGAGGGATTCGGCTGCAACGCGGTGCCGGGAACCGCCAAGTTTCACCTGTTTAACGTCGACGCCCTCGCGATGCTGGCCACCCGCGAATCGCACCGCCCGGCCCAGGAGCGGCTGGCCAATATCGTCATGTCGCCAGGGATGCAGAGCGACTACAATCGGATCAAGGGATCCGTCCCCGTCGTGCGCAATCCGGTGTTATCGAAAATGGATAGCTGTGCGCGCGCATCGTGGACACTGTTTGCCAGCGGCAGCGCCGCCCAGGTGCCGAGCCTGGTGCACCGGATGGCCATGGACGAAATCGCGCGCGACGCCATCGTCGCCGAAGTGCACCGGTTTTTCCTTGACGATGCTATCGCGGTGGCAGACACCCAGCGCCGGCTGGGCGCGATCGGACGCACCTTCACCAAGAATCCCAACATCAATCAGACAAGATAGGCCCATGATGCGCAAGATACTCATCGTCGACGACGACCAGAAAACGCGGACGCTGCTCAAGACATATCTGGAGAAAAATCAGTATGACGTCGCCCTGGCGCACAACGGCGAAGCGTTCCTGGCGGAGTTTCACCGTTATGCCGACGAATTGTCGCTGGTGATCCTCGATGTGATGCTGCCCGACACGGATGGGTTTGCGCTGTGCAAGATCGTGCGGCGGCGCTCGAATGTTCCCATCATCATGCTCACGGCCAGCTCGGACGAAACCGACCGGGTGGTGGGGCTGGAACTGGGCGCCGACGATTACATTTCCAAACCGTATAGCCCGCGCGAATTGCTGGCGCGCATCAAAGCGATCCACAGGCGCGCCGGCATCGATAATGCGGCCGCTCCGCGCTTTCACCGCTTTGCCGGCTTTACGCTGGACGCCGTGGCCCGCACCGTGACCGATCAAGCCGGCGAGATCGTGCCGCTGACCGGGCTGGACTTCCAGTTGCTCAAGTACTTTGTTGAACATGCCGGCACCATCCTGGACCGCAGCGTCCTGTGCGAAGGCACGCGCGGGCGCGATGCGGGCCCGTTGGACCGTTTTCTCGATGTCCAGATCAGCCGCTTGCGCTTGCGCCTGAACGATGGCGGAAAACAGCCCGTACTGATCAAGACCGTGCGCGGCGCCGGTTATGTGTTCGCAGCCGATGTCAGCAGCGGCAATGGTTAATCCGGGTCGCTACCGGCGCCTCCTGAGCCGGATCTTGCCCCAGACTTTGCTGGGGCGCCTGTCGCTGGTGATGGTGGTCGGGGTGATGCTGACCCAGTTGGCGGGAAATTTCATCTGGGCCACGCAGCGCCGCGCCGAGGCCGAAATCGAAGTGACAAGCGCATCCCAGCACCTGGCGCACAGCGCGGCGGCGGCGGTGCGGTTTTTTCTCAGTCTGCCGCCCAATTACCGCCCGCTCATCATTCAGCAATTCCGGGAAATGGGTGGTACCCGCTTTTTCGTCAACATCAATCGCGCGCCGGTCGCCCTCGACGGGATCGGTAGTCATGCGCTGGCCGAGATTGCGTTGCGCCAGGTGCGCGCGACCTTGAAGGATGACTTGCCCAATGTCTCGAAAATTCGGCTTGCATTCGCCTGGCCGGACCAGATGGCGGTTGCCGACGATGGCGCCAAGATCGGCGATTTGCCCGAAAGCTGGGTGCAGCACATCGTGCTGACCAAACCGGTGCCGGCCCCGATACTCGTGATCCAGGCCGAGATCGATCCGGGTCATTGGCTGTATCTCGCGACGCTGATGCCCAATCCGTATTTCCTGGAAGGCGGCAACCCGCTCACGCGCGACCGGCTGTTGCTGCAAGCGTTGTCGCTGGCCGCAGTGCTCCTGCTGTCGATCCTGGTGGTGCGCTGGACTACGCGCCCGCTGGCGGCGCTGTCCGAGGCGGCCGCGGCGTTCGGCAATGGGGAGCACATGCCGCCGTTGCCCGAGACCGGCAGCCGTGAATTCGTCACTACTGCGCGCGCTTTCGGCGCAATGCGTGAGCGAATTCAACGGTACATTGAAGACCGCGAGCGCCTGTTTGTATCGATTTCCCATGATTTGCGCACCCCGATCATGCGCCTGAAATTGCGCGCCGAATTGCTCGACGACGAGGAATTGCGCAGCGAATTCCATGATGACCTCGATGAGCTCGACATGATGGTGAAGGGGGCGCTGCAGTGCGTCAAGGACAGCGATATCCATGAAAATCCGACCGAGGTGCGGCTCGACGCCATGCTCGGGCGCATCGTGCGCGGCGCCCAGCTGGCCGGCCACGAAGTGTCGTTCGCCGAGTCGGGACTGTGCGTGACGGCCAAACCACTGGCGCTCAAACGGGCCATCGGCAACCTGCTCGACAACGCCCTGCATTACGGCAAGCAGGCCGAAATCGCGGTGCATGACAAGGCCGGCAACATCGAGATCCGGATTCGCGACCATGGACCGGGCGTGCCTGAGGATGCTTTCGGCAGCCTGTTTGATCCCTATGTGCGGCTCGAACACGGACGCCGTGAAAACAGCAGCGGAATGGGATTGGGGCTGGGCATCGCGCGCGGCATCGTGCAAGCGCACGGCGGCAAATTGTTGCTGGAGAATGATCCCGAGGGCGGCCTGTGCGCCACCATCGTATTGCCGGGAGCCGCGCCGGATCCGCTGGCGATGTCAGGCCAGCATGGTTAAACGGAGCGCGAAGGCAATGGTGGGTGCGCCCAGCCCCGCCGTTTGGTAGGCTGATCCGCAAAAAACGCCGTTCATCGCAATCCGATGGAGCCGCCGCAGGTGTGTTGATATAGTTTCATCATACCAACCCGCTCTGAAAGGAATCAAAATGAACATCGCAAAAAACATGGAACTCATTTTCGTTGCCACCATCGCCCTGATCGGCGCGACCAGCTACGCAAGCGCAGCCCTGCCGACGCCGGCGGCAGCGCGGGTGGCGCCAGCACCGAATCGGGCCGACATGCAAGTCGTTACCATCACTGCCAAGCGCCTGACAGCCGCTGAAAAGGCACAACTGGAAGATTGAGCAAATACTAAGTTGAGCCAATACCAAGTTAAGCGGATACTAAGACAAACGTAGCTGGAGATACTGCATGAATAGATTGTCCAACCTTGGCCTCGGACTTGTCCTGGTGGGCGCTGTGCTGGCCAACGCTTCAGCTGACGACATTGTCAGCGAAAGTCGAGCGGTCGATGCCCGGGTAGTGCGGGTCAAGCTCGACGGCGACTTTGACTTGACCCTCAAGCAGGGCCCATCGCCATCGTTGACCATTATTGGCGATAAGCGCTGGATACAAAAAATATCGACCGTCCAGAATGGCGACACATTGCATATCGACACCCAAGCACGCGGCTTCAAGATTGGGCGCACGCACGTGCGCGCGCAGCTTACCCTGCCGGCGCTAACTGAACTAAGCTCGGAAGGCGTAGGCGCCATCGACGTCAGTGGTTTTTCGGGGGAGCGCCTGGAACTCGCGCTTGAGGGGGCCGGCACCATGAAGGTGCTGTGCAACTATAAGAACCTTGAAGCCAGGTTAGGCGGTGTGGGCAGCATGAATATTCAGGCCGGCGATAGCGACATGGTCGATTTGGACATGCAGGGTGCCGGATATATTACACTTGCGGGTCGCAGCCGATCCCTGAAGGTCAATTTAGGGGGGCTGGGCGGCCTCGATGCGCAGTACTTGCAGGTTGAAAATGTCAACCTTGAATTGAGCGGATTGGGCAGTGCGACGGTCACGGCCAGACAGAACGCTGTACTTAACCTGAGCGGCATGGGCTCGGTCACCGTGTATGGCAAACCGGTCAGGCGTAATGTGAGCGTTGATGGTTTGGGAAAAGTCAGCTGGAAATGAGTGGGCCTCACTCCATTGCTTTAGATTGCATGCCGTGTTTCGTCCGATACCCACTGCCACTGCTCACACACATGAAAAAACTATTCGTCGTCATCAGTCTGGCATTGGGTCTGCAGAGCGCGGCCATGGCAGGCTTTGCGGAAGGCGCCAATGCCTATAATGCCGGCAATTTCGCTCTGGCCTACCAGGAAATCAGTCCGCTCGCCAAAGCGGGCAACGCCGACGCCGAGCATTTGTTGGGACTGATGTTTTACATGGGGCACGGTGTAAGCCAGGATTACACCCAAGCCATGACCTGGCATCGCAGAGCCGCCGAGAAGGGCAGGGCCGACGCGCAATATGTGATCGGAGCGATGTACTACACGGGCAATTCGGTCATGCAGGATCACAAAGTTGCGGTATCCTGGTTCCGGCGAGCCGCCGAACAGGGCCATGCGGAGGCACAGCACGCGCTTGGACTCATGTATCGCTATCACAAAGGTGGCATGCCGCAAGACAGCGTGCTCGCTTACATGTTGTGGAACCTGGCGTCGGCCCACGGCTCAAAAAGTGCAATGGAGCAACGCGCTGCGCTGGCCAGGCGCATGACCCAGCAGCAACTCGAAGAGGGTCAGGCACTCTCGGCAAGCTGGAAGCAGGGCACTCCTCTACCCAGGCAATCGAGAACCGGCGGCGCTTAAGCCAAGGCAGGCGCCGCGCGTGCAACTGCCGTACAATCGGGTTTTTCCCTGTCCGAGTTCCGACCGATGCGCGCAATCGAAATTAGCCAGCCTGGCCCTCCCGAAGTCCTGATTCCGTGCGAACGGCCGGTACCGACCCTGCAAAAAGGGGAACTGCTGATCAAGGTGCATGCGGCCGGTGTTAATCGCCCCGACGTGCTGCAGCGGCTCGGACTGTATCCGGTGCCGCCCGGCGCATCGGACTTGCCCGGCCTTGAGGTGGCCGGCGAAATCGTCGATGGCGACCTAAACGGCAGCCCGTTCAAGAAAGGCGACATGGTCTGCGCGTTGGTGCAGGGTGGCGGCTATGCCCAATACTGCGCCGCGCCGATCGGGCAATGCCTGGCGCTGCCGGCCGGCTTGTCCGCGCTGGAAGCGGCATCGCTGCCTGAAACGTTTTTTACGGTCTGGAGCAATGTCTTCGACCGGGCGCGCTTGGCTGCGGGCGAATCGTTGCTGGTGCAGGGCGGTAGCTCAGGTATCGGCGTGGCCGCGATCCAGATTGCCAGCGCGCTCGGTCACCGTGTCTTTGCCACCGCCGGCACCGACGAGAAGTGCCGCGTCTGCGAGGCGCTGGGCGCCGAGCGCGGCATTAACTACCGCGCCGAGGATTTTGCCGCAGTCGTTACCGCGCTAACCGGCGGAAAGGGTGTCGACGTCGTGCTCGACATGGTGGGTGGCGAGTATGTCGCGCGTGAAATCAGTTGCCTGGCCGATGACGGGCGCATTGGCCTGATCGCGCTGCTCGGGGGGGCGAAAGCAACAGTGGATCTCGGGCAAATACTGCGCCGCCGCTTGACGATCAGCGGCTCAACCTTGCGCCCGCGCCCGCTCGCCTTCAAAGCGGCGATCGCCCGCCAATTGCGCGACAAGGTTTGGCCACTGCTTGAGGCGGGAACCATCAAGCCGGTGATCTTCAAGACCTTTCCGCTCGACCAAGCCGCCGCCGCCCACGCGCTCATGGAATCGAGCGCTCATGTCGGCAAGATCATGCTCACCATCTGATCGCCATGCGTGAATGCCCTGGCTTTGTGCCCAATTGCAGCGATTGTGCAGCGCGTGCGGCGTCATTTGGTTTGATTTTCTGGCGTAGCGCGTTAAAATAGCGGGTTATCGGAAATCGGGCTATTATGCGTGCAAAACTTGTTGTAGGTAATTGGAAGATGAACGGCAGCCGGGCCGGAAACGCGCTTTTGTTGTCGGATATTGTCGCCGGGCTCAATGCGGACGATGCAGCCTGCGCCGTCTGCGTTCCCGGGCCCTACCTGCAGCAGTGTGCCGATGCGCTGGCCGGTTCTGCGCTTGGCTGGGGCGCACAGGATGTGTCGGCTCACGCAAGTGGCGCCTATACCGGTGAAGTTGCGGCCAGCATGCTGGCCGATTTCGGGTGCCGTTATGTGATCGTCGGGCACTCGGAGCGCCGCGCGTACCATGCCGAGAGCAATGAATTGGTGGCGCAGAAAGCAATTGCCGCGCTGACTGCCGGTCTGACCCCGATCGTTTGCGTGGGCGAGACCCTGGCGCAACGCGAGGCTGGCCAAACGGCAGCGGTCGTGCAGGCCCAGCTGGACGCATTGCTGCGCTTGCTCGATGCGGCCGATGTGGCCAACATGGTGCTTGCGTATGAGCCGGTGTGGGCAATTGGCACCGGCCAGACCGCAACACCGCAAATGGCGCAGGATGTGCATGCGCTGTTGCGCGCACAACTGGCGCAAAAAAATGCAGTAGCGGCTGCCGGCGTGCAAATCTTGTACGGCGGCAGCATGAAGCCCGAAAATGCCGAAGAATTGATGGCCATGCCGGATATCGATGGTGGATTGATTGGCGGGGCGGCATTGAAGGCAGTAGATTTCCTGGCGATTATTCGTGCCGCACATTGAAGTAATTTAAACTGAGAATGGAATAAGCAATGAACACGTTGTTCAATCTGATTGTTGTTGTGCAAGTACTGTCCGCCCTGACGATCATCGCCCTGGTATTACTGCAGCACGGCAAGGGCGCCGATATGGGCGCGGCCTTCGGCTCCGGCGCTTCCGGTAGTTTGTTCGGCGCCACCGGTGCCTCCAATTTCATGTCCAAGTCGACCGGCCTGGCGGCCATGATTTTCTTCTGTACGACTTTGGCGCTGTCGTTCATGGTCAACAAGCGCACCGTCAGCGGTGGCGGGGTGATGGATCGCGTGACCGTTCCTGTAGCGCCGACAACGGGTTCGGGCGCAATCCCGACGACGGCGCCGAGCGCGCTGCCGCCAGCGGCAAGTGCGCCAGCGACACCAGCGGCACCAGCCACGCCAGCCACGCCAGCAGCGGTTCCCTCGGCGTCGGAAGCAGCGGCTCCTGCAGCGTCGGCTCCGCAATCGGGCCAGATTCCAAAGTAAGTTGCTCATTGTTTTTGCAGGACACGCTGAAAAATTCAGTTCAGCGTGAAAAGAAGTAGAAATTGTCGTTATTCGCCTTGTTTTGCAGCAATTGAGCATTGAACAAACAGGTCAAAGCAGGGTAGAATAGCGGCCTTAATGCCGACGTGGTGGAATTGGTAGACACGCTATCTTGAGGGGGTAGTGGCGAAAGCTGTACGAGTTCGAGTCTCGTCGCCGGCACCAAAAATATTGAAGCCAGCAAGGGCTGTGCCTGAGCTGGCTTTTTTACGAGGATAATTATCGTGCGGCCTTGATCTGAGTCATTTATCAGGCGTCGTGTGGTCAATGCGCTGCAAGCTGTCAGCAGCGTCTGCATTTAACCGATCGTTCAACCTAAGCGCATTCATCGTGAGCCTCGAAAATTATTTCCCCGTCCTGTTGTTCATCCTCGTCGGCATCGGCGTCGGCATCGTCCCGCAACTACTGGGACGCATCCTGGCGCCAAACAAGCCCGACGTAGCGAAACTATCCCCGTATGAGTGCGGCTTCGAAGCGTTTGAAGATGCGCGCATGAAATTCGACGTCCGTTACTATCTGGTCGCGATTCTTTTTATTTTGTTCGATCTGGAAACGGCATTCTTTTTC
>JANPCW010000769.1:0-24179 GCA_031431155.1 Janthinobacterium sp.
CGCGCTCAGCTTGCTGTTTGTGGGAGGCATCATCTACTCCTTCTTTTATCCCTTGCCATATAGCCGCGAAAGCGTCCAGCAGGTGCCGGTAGCCGTGGTTGACCAGGACCGCAGCGCGATGTCGCGTCAGATCACGCGCTATGCGATGGCGCATCCATCCATTAACGTGGTGCGCGTCACGCCCGACCTGCGCGAAGCCCAGGACATGATTTGGCGCAATGAAATCGCCGGCACTTTGTATATCCCGTCGGGCCTGCAAAACAAGGTGCTGTCCGGTCGTGCTGCCGAGGTGGAAGTGGCCGGCAATGGCGTATACATCATGCTCAACAAGGCGGCCCTGAATGGATTGGCCGAAGTGGTCGGCACCGTGTCGGCCGGCATCGAGGTCAAGCGCCTGGCGGCGAGCTCACCGTCCGGTTTCCAAGCCGCGGCGCAGCGTCAGCCCATCAGCGTCAACGCCGTGCCATTGTTCAATGTGCGCGAGGGCTATGGCGCCTACATCGTACCTGGCGTCGCTACCCTGATTATTCAGCAAACCTTGTTGATGTCGATCGCGATGCTGTTCGGGACCTGGGCCCAGGGCCGCTCGTTCCCGCTTGGCTCCGATCTGGGCAGCTATTGCGGCACGTTGCTGGCGTTCGCCTCGGTGGCGGCCATCAATTGCAGCTACTATTTCGGCTTTGTTTTCTGGTGGCAGGATTATCCCAGAGGGGGCAACCCGGGCGGGCTCGCCCTCTTCGTGCTCTTGTTTTCCCTGACCGTATCGGCCTTCGGCATCTTGCTTGGCACGCTGTTTCGCACCCGCGAGCGGGGCGCGCAATTGCTGATTGCCACCTCCATGCCGCTCATCTTCACGGCGGGCTTGACCTGGCCCGATAGCGCGCTGCCAACCGTGTTGCAGTATGCGCGCTGGCTCAGTCCATCGACTGCCGGCATCCAGGGGTTTGTCGCCTTGAACCAGCTTGGCGCTTCCCTGTACGAGGTTCGGCGTGAAGCGCTCGCGCTGGTCGCCCTGTTGCTCGTCAGCGTCCTGCTTGGGGCGTTGCGCTGGAAACGTGCACAGTTCGATGCAATCGCTGCGCTTAAGCAGGCTTCGTAGCGTCGCTTGCGGCAGGCGCCCAGCGCTTGAGCAACAGCGCGTTGGTCACCACGCTGACGCTGGAAAAAGCCATTGCCGCGCCGGCGATCATGGGATTAAGTAGCCCGAACGCGGCCAGCGGAACCCCAATCAGGTTAAACACAAACGCCCAAAACAGGTTTTGTCGAATCTTGCCGTAGGTTCGTCTGGAAATATCGATCGCATCGACCAGCAACCGCGGGTCGCCCCGCATCAGCGTCACGCCGGCCGTCTGCATCGCCACGTCGGTTCCTCCTCCCATCGCGATCCCGATGTCCGCCGCTGCCAGCGCGGGCGCATCGTTGATCCCGTCTCCAACCATCGCGACCCGTTGCCCGCCTTCCCTGAGAGCGGCAATCACGGACGACTTTCCTTCCGGCAGCACTTGCGCATGCACTTCGTCTATCGCTAAGGCATCGGCGACCTTGCCGGCGCTGCCAGGGTTGTCGCCGGTCAGCAGCACGGTCCGGATCCCAAGCCGGTGCAGTTGTTCAATCGCTGTTATGCTTTCGGGCTTGATGCTGTCGCCAAAGGCGAGCAGTCCCACCAACCTCACCTCGGGTGCTATCTGCGCCAGCCAGGAAACGGTGTCGCCTGCCAGTTCGTACGCGCGCGCCTCTGCCTGTATCGGGTCGAGCGCTACCCCATGCTGCGCCATCAATCGTTCGTTGCCGAGCGCCAGCGACACTTGACCGACCCGCGCCAGCACGCCGTACCCGGGCACGGCGCGCATATCGCTTGCGAGCTCAGGACGGGTGTTCGCTTCCGATGCCGCAGCGCGCAGCGCGCGCGCCAACGGATGTTCGCTGCCTTGCTGCACCGCCGTCGACAAGCTCAGCAATTGTGCCGTATCGCCGGACGCGGCCAGCGACGCGAGTAGACGCGGCTTGCCGGCAGTGAGCGTTCCGGTCTTGTCGAACGCAACGACCGTCACGCCATGCAGCAACTCAAGGGCCTCGGCATCCTTGATCAGGATCCCGTGTCTCGCCGCCACGCCGGTGCCGACCATGATCGCCGTCGGCGTGGCCAGCCCCAAGGCGCAAGGACAGGCGATGACGAGCACCGCAACCGCATTGAGCAGCGCATTGCTCCAATCGCCATTGGCAAGCCACCACCCGCCGAACGTAACCAGGGCAATCACGATGATGGTCGGGACGAACACCGCACTGACACGGTCGACCAGTCGTTGAATCGGCGCTTTGGCGGCCTGAGCGTCTTCCACCGCGCGGATGATGCGCGCCAGCGTCGACTCGGTGCCGGTTGCCGTGGTTGTCGCCACGAACAGACCTTCGCCGTTGACGGCGCCACCAATCACGCGCGCTCCGGGCGCCTTGCTGACCGGCAGGCTCTCCCCTGTCAACATCGACTCATCGACATGGGTGTGACCCTCGATAATGGCGCCATCCATCGGGATCCGCTCACCAGGGCGTACCACGACCTCGTCGCCGACACGCAGGGCGGCGATCGGAATCTCTCGTTCCACGCCCGCACTGCGCACGCGCGCCTGTTCCGGGCGCAATGCCTGGAGCGCGCGGATCGCCTCGGTGGTTTGCCGCTTGGCCCTGGCCTCCAGCCATTTGCCGAGACGGACCAGGGTAATGACGACGGCCGCTGCCTCGAAATACAGATGCCCGGCGCCGTGGCCGGGTGCGAATAGCCACTGGTAAACGCTGAGCCCATACGCGGCCGTGGTGCCGAGCGCGACCAGCAAATCCATGTTCCCGGTTCCGGCCCGCAGCGCGTTCCACGCGGCGCGATAAAAGCGTGCACCGATCCAAAATTGCACCGGCGTGGCCAGCAGCCATTGCACCGAACCGGGTAGCATCAAGTGCATGCCGAACGCATCAGCGAGCATCGGTACCAGCAGAGGAATCGTCAGTGCGGCCGCTATGCCGATCTGCCAGAAATCGGACCCGAGTTGGCTTTGCTTGACTGGCGCGCCCGCGTCTGCGCTGGCCTGATACCCAGCCTTTTGCACCGCGGCGATCAGCGGCTCTGGATTGCTGCCTGCGCCAAGTAAAATCACGGCTGCGCGCTCGGTTGCCAGGTTGACGGTCGCGCTGAGCACGCCTGGAACGGCGCGCAGAGCCTTTTCAACTCGACCTGCGCATGAGGCGCATGTCATGCCGCCGATAGACAGTGCGATGGCATGCGTGGCCACCGCGAAACCGGCATTTTTCACCGCGCCGCTGAGCTGCTCTGCCGACACGCTGGCATCGCCCTTGACGCGCGCCGATTCATTGGCAAGGTTGACCGAGACTTCCTGTACGCCCGGCAACGCGCGCAGAGCACGCTCCACCCTGCCCACGCACGACGCGCAACTCATGCCTTCGATTGGAAAATCCCGTTCCGTCACGGCGCTTGTATTCATTTCAGATTCCCAAGTGAGCTCATTACCATCATGCACCTTACCACCGCGGGCCAAGTCAAGAAGAAACAATTTGAAATAGTGCTTGACCTCCCTATGGTAGGTGGGTCCATCATGTTCTCTGTTATCCATTTTTTCGACCAAGGAACACCGTCATGATCAAATTGAATATTCCCGATATGAGTTGCGGTCACTGCGTGGGCGTGATCACGAATGCCTTGAAGACGATCGATCCGGACGCGGCAATCACCTTCGACGTGTCTGCCCGCACGGCCGAACTCAAGACCAGTCAAGCGCGCGATGTGGTGTTGGCCACGCTCACCGCTGCGGGCTATCCTGCAACGGCCGCTTGAACTTGAAAGCAACATTCAAAATTGCCGCACTGGCGTTGCTGTTTTCCTCGCACCTGGCACTGGCCCATGATGAAACGACGCACCCTGGCAAAGCGGCTGCGATTGGCAGGCCGGGGAATGCGGCAAAGGCATCACGCACGCTTAGGATCGAGATGCGAGACACCATGCGCTTCACGCCATCGCACATCGTCGTCAAGCGCGGAGAAACCATCAGGTTTATTTTGACCAACAAGGGCAAGCTCAAACATGAAATGGTGCTCGGTTCGCGATCGGAACTGAAGGAGCATGCGGCGCTGATGCGGCAATTTCCTGAAATGGAGCATGCCGAGCCGAATCAAGTGGCCGTTGGACCAGGCAAAACCGGTGAGCTGATCTGGCAGTTCACGCAAACGATCAAGGTCGATTTCGCGTGCCTGCAGCCAGGCCATTTCGAGGCTGGCATGGTGGGCAAGGTCGCCGTCAAATGACGCAAGTATAAAAGAAATTCAATGAAACTAATCAAGACCACCCCGTTCGCCGTCCTCGTCCTGCTGGTGGCGTTGCCTTTTACTGCCGGCGCCCTCACCCCCGCACCGAAACCGAGCGCCGCTATTAGCACCACGGCGGCCGCTAATGCCGTACCGATGGTCAGCGGCGAAGTAAAAAAAGTGGATAAAGACGCTGGAAAACTGACCATCAAGCATGGTCCGATCACGAACCTGGCGATGCCGGCCATGACCATGATGTTCCGTGTCAAGGACGCGGCAATGCTCGGTCAGGTCAAGCCAGGCGACAAGGTCAGGTTTATGGTCGAACGGGCAAGCGGCGCCCTGACCGTGAGCGAAATCCATCTCGCAAAATAAGCGGCTCGATGTACCGGGCACATAGGCTTCGCAACCGGTGCACGCCTAGCGCGGGAGGGCAGGCTCAATTGGGCACACCAGCGGCAGAAATTGCTGCTGGCGCGCTGAATACGCCATCAGGGCGCCGCTTTCGATATCGAAATACCAGCCATGCAGCTTCAACAAACCCTGATCCACCCGCCGCTTGAGCCAGGGATAGGTCAGCAGATTGTCGAGCGACTGCAAGATGCTGGCCAGTTCGCACGCCTTGTGGCGCTCTTCGGACGATTTATGGGCCAGCTCGCGCAACACGCGCTGCGCGACCGGCTCGGCGATCTTCATCCAGCGCCCGACGAAATCGGTCTCGAGCGCCAGTTTCTGCGGCGCGAGCAGAGCCCGAATGCCGCCGCAACGCGCATGGCCGAGCACGATCACGCGCGCCACCTCGAGGTTGCAGACGGCAAATTCGATGGCTGAACTGACGCCCGGCGGCGCATCGGGCGTGCAGCGCGGCACCAGGTTGGCGATGTTGCGCACCACGAACATGTCGCCCGGATCGCTGCCGGTCAACAGCATCGGATCGACGCGCGAATCGCAACAACCGATCAGCAGCGTGGTCGGGCGCTGGCCCGCGCGCAAGCTGTCGTACAAAGCTTGCGACTCGCTGAAATACTGCTGCTGGAAACGGCTGAAGCCGCGCACGAATTTTTCGATGTCTTCCATGATCAAGCGCCGCGCAGCATGGAATGAAATTCGATAGACCTGCCTAAGTGCTTGCGCAACATGGTAAGACTCCCACCAGGAACAATCATGTATTGTATCGAATGAGGTCGAATTCTTCAGCTGGCAAGACGGAGGACGGTGCCTACTCCAAAATGACTAGTCAAGGATCAGAAGGCGCCGATTCGATAATGCCGAGCACGCTTACATGCGAAATCGGACAGTCACTCCAAAGCCCTTGGCATCAAGGCCGGTCCCGAGGCTGAGCGTGCCGTGGTAAGCGCGCGCGATCTTGTCTGCGATCGACAAGCCCAGCCCGCTGCCTTCGGCCTCATTGCCTTCGGCCCGATAGAAGCGATTGAGCAGACGCGCCCGGTATTCTGCGGGCACGCCGGGACCGTCGTCCTTCACTTCAAGCACCAATCCTGAATTGTCGCGGGCAACGCTGATCGCAATGCGCCCGTCGGCACGTCCGTACTTGATGGCGTTATCGATCAGGTTGTCGACCATCACAGACAATGCAACCGGATCGGCCTGCAATACACACGCGGGCTGGGTCGAGACATCGAAGCTGATGCCTTTGCGCATCGCCTCGTCAGCGTAGCGCCCGGCACACTCGGCTGCCAGTGCACCGAGCTCGACCACTTGCATTGCGCTGGCAGCGGGATGGTCGAGCCGGGCCAGCAGCAATAATTGCTGCGCCAGGTGCGTGGCGCGATTGACGCCGGCGATGACCTGCTTGATGGCATGGTTGCGCTGCAAGTCATTTTGCGCCGCCAGGGCGACTTCGGCCTGCACCTTAATGGCAGCCAATGGCGTTCTCAATTCATGCGCGGCGTCCGCCGTGAATGCGCGCTCCTTGTCGATCGAATGGGAGAGCCGCTGCAGCAAATGGTTTAGTGCATCGACCAGCCCCTGCACTTCGGCTGGAACCCGGTCCAGACTGATCGGTTCCAGGTTGTTCGCATCGCGCAGCGCGATCGCACCGGACATCGACGTCAGAGGTCGCATCGCATGGCCGACGCTGAACCATATCAACAGTGCCAATACGGGCAGCGCCAGCAGCAGTAACTGCGCCATGCGCAACGCGCTCTTGTTGACCAGGCTATCGCGCATGCCGGGCGCCTCGAATACCCGGACCTGATACGCATTGCGCTCGTCGCGCGCGGCAAAGCTGTGCCAGTTTTTTTGACCGAGCGCCAGCGTGGCGTAGCCGTCGCGCGCCAGGTATTCGGCGGACGGCGAACCCGGGCTGCGCAACAGGAGCGTGCCGCCGCTATCGTATACCTGGAACCCGATGTGCTTGGCGTGCTCGTCATCGCCGTCGTGATCATCGTCATGCTTGGCGCCGGCGCCGCCTGCCAATGCACCCAAGCGCTTCAGATCGAGCAGCATCAGGGTCCGGGCTCCTTCTTCCAGGCGCGTGTCCGCCAGTTCATTGACTTCTTCACGGGTTTCGAAATAGCTCGACACCAGCATTGCCGTCCATACCAGCACCAGGCTGCCCAGCAGCAGCAGCACCAGCCGGCGCCGTATCGAATAACCCGTCATGCAGTTTCCTTCTGGATCAAATACCCGACCCCGCGAATGGTCTTGATCAATTCGCTGCCCAGTTTCTTGCGCAGGTTATGGATGTGGACTTCCACCGCATTGCTTTCAACCTCCTCATTCCATCCGTACAGGCTCTCTTCGAGCCGCACCCGTGACAAGGCCGTACCGCGATGTTCGAGCAAGTCAGTCAGGATCGCGCATTCGCGGGCCGACAACTGGATGCGATCGACACCGCGCTTGACCGTCAGACTAGCGGGCTCGAGTGTCAAGTCGCGATAATGGATCGCCGACACGCTGCGCCCGTGCGCGCGGCGCGACAACGCGCGGATACGCGCGATCAGCTCCGCCAGATCGAACGGTTTGATCAGATAGTCGTCGGCTCCTGCCTCCAGACCCGCCACCCGGTCACCGACCGTGTCGCGCGCTGTCAGCAGCAGCACTGGCAGATCGCTGCCGCCTTTGCGCAACTGGGCCAGCACTTCCATTCCGCTCACGCGCGGCAGTCCCAGGTCGAGTACGACCAGTTCATACTCGGTCATCTCCAGCGCCAGTTGCGCCTCGCGCCCATCCTTGGCCCAATCGACCGTGAAACCGGCTTGTTTCAGCCCGACTTCGATTCCATTGCCGAGCAGGCGGTCGTCTTCCACCAGCAATAAACGCATGTAGTCCCCCGATTACGCCATACGCAGGCGATAGCCGTTATTGCTGCATTCTCAAATAGACAGTTCAGGGCTTGCGGGCAATCAGGCCGATCAGCGCCGAACGGCCGTCGTGTGCTGTCCCTTCTGCAATCTCGTCTTCGTACTCCACAATTTCCTCGATCTCCCAGTCGGCAAACGCTTCGAGCAGCAGGTCTTTGGTGTACAGGTTCTCAAGGGCCGGCGGCCCGCCCGTTCCAAAATCGAGCTGTTTCGGGGTATAGCCGTGCAGCACGATCCGTCCGCCCGAACGCGTCAGCTGCTGCATCGCCGCAAACTGCCGCGCCCGTTCCTCGGGCCCGACGAACTGGATGAAGATGCCGATCACCCAGTCGAATGCGCCGTGCAATTGCGGGGACGGCCAGCCCGGCGCCGTCATGTCTTCCACCATGAAACGGACTTCAACCTTGCGCCCAGCGGCCAGCCTGCGCGCCTTGTCGACAGCGACCGCGGAGATTTCAACGGCGGTGACGCCCAAACCCAGCTCGGCCAGCCACACCGAATTTCTTCCCTCTCCATCGGCGACCAGAAACGCCGTTTGGCCAGCTTGAAATAACTCGGCCCGGGCCACGAGAAACCGGTTCGCTTGCGTCCCAAACAAGTAATGCTCGCCGGCATCGCGGTAGCGCTTGCTCCACATAATTTCCTGGCTCATTGGGCGGCTAGCCTTTCGCTGTCGACGCTACGCTTGCCAGCTCGTGCAAGCCCGCGCCGTTGAGAGTCACGCCTTTGCCGTCGACGACAGCGATCTTGATAGGAATTCCCGCCTGCACGCTTTGCGACACAGTGCAAAAATCTTCGAATTGCCCCAGTACGCGGTCAAGATGCTCCAATTCGCCGCCCTGCTTGCCGAGATTGATCGTCACGTCGATTTGTTGCACCCGCAGCCGATTGTGTTCGTTGCGGTCGACCGTGCAGCTTGCCGTGGTCACGATTCCGCCAGCGTCCTGCTTGAACTTTTGCAGCGCGAAAAACAGGCTCGCCGACAGGCAGTTCGCTACCGAAGCGAGCAGCATTTGGGTCGGCGCCGGACCGTCGCCCTGCCCCACGGGCGCCGGTTCATCAACCAACAAATCCGGGATCGCCGCCCCGAAATCGACCAGAAACCGGTACTTTTCCTGCTGTGTAATGGTGATGCTGACTGTTTCGCCCATCGTATTTCTCCTTAAACGGCGGCCATGACGCGCTCTAGCCGCTGGCGCACTTCTTGTGCTAGTTGGTTCACTTCCGGCTTGCCGACCAGCTCAAGCACCGCGTTGGGGTCCATGAATTCGACCCGGACCAGACCATTTTCATCTTGCCGCACCACGACATTGCACGGCAACAGCAGGCCGATCGACGGCTCCGCTTCGATCGCCTTGTGCGCCAGCTGCGGGTTGCACGCACCGAGAATGCGGTACGGCGGCATGTCCTTGTCCAGCTTCTTTTTCATGGTGGCGGCGACATCGATCTCAGTCAGGATGCCAAAGCCTTCATCCTGCAACGCCTTCGTCACGCGTGTGACTGCGTCTTCAAACGACATCTCAACGGTCCTGCCAAAGCCATATTTCGTATTCATAGCACGCTCCAGTGTTTATCAATTATCGACGAATTCAACATCCCGCAGGGACACCCAATTTTTTCAACATTATTTCAAGCGGACAAAACCTTGTAAAGCTGCTTTGAAGAAGGTTGGCGCCGACGAAAACCGTGAACCATAAAAAGTACTTGTTCACGAAAATCGGACTCTCCGGTACCCCGAGGCCCAGAGAAATGAGGATGAAAATGCCGGCAAACATGCGAACCATGCGATTGGTGTTCATAACGCCTCCTGTTAAGAAAATTTCTTGCGATTGACTGCGTAATACAGGACCGGGATCACGACCAGCGTGAGCAAGGTCGAGGCAAAGATGCCGAAGATCAGCGAGATCGCCAGCCCGTTGAAGATCGGATCATCGAGGATGAACAGCGCACCGATCATCGCGGCCAGCCCGGTCAGCACGATCGGCTTGGCGCGCGCCGATGCGGCGGAAACGACCGCGTCGACAAACGCCATGCCTTGCGCCACCTGCAAGTTGATGAAGTCGACCAGCAAAATGGAATTGCGCACGATGATGCCGGCCAGCGCGATCATCCCGATCATCGAGGTCGCCGTGTATTGCGCCCCGAGCAGGGCGTGGCCCGGCATCACGCCGATGATGGTCAGGGGAATCGGCGCCATGATGATCAACGGGGTCAGGTAGGAGCCGAACTGCGCCACCACCAAGATATATACCAGGATCAGGCCCACCGCATAGGCCAGCCCCATGTCGCGGAAGGTCTCGTAGGTGATCTTCCACTCGCCATCCCACTTCAGGGAAAATTGCCGGTACGGATCCGATGGCTGCGTGATGAAATATTCACCGAGCGGCGCCCCTTGCGCCCCCGCCAAACCATCGAGCTTGCCGCGCACGGCAAACATGCCATACAAGGGGCTGTCGAGTTTGCCGGCCATGTCGCCGAACACATAGGATACCGGCAGCAAGTCCTTGTGATAAATCGTTTTCTCGCGCGACGTCGGTTGCACTTTCACCAGTTCCGACAGGGGCACGTTGTCGCCGCTGCCGGACTTGACCGTCATCGTGAGCAGCGTGCCCAGGCGCGCCTGCTTTTCGGGCGGCAGGTTCAAGCGCACCGGGATGCTGTATTTCGATTGCCCATCGTGCAGCGAGGTGATGTCTTCGCCGTCGAGCGCAACCCGCATCGCCTGCACCACATCGACGGCGGGAA
Organism: Janthinobacterium sp.; assembly: GCA_031431155.1. Lineage (GTDB taxonomy): Bacteria > Pseudomonadota > Gammaproteobacteria > Burkholderiales > Burkholderiaceae_D > JANPCW01. The sequence continues at coordinate 10,377 of JANPCW010000769.1, forward strand.
TGCCCAGCAGCGCCGCCTTGCGCTGATCGACCCGCAGCACCAGCTTGGCCGCGTTGTCCTCGATCGAATCGTCGATGCCGATGAGGTCGGCCGTCTGGCCAAACGCTTGCCGCACCTGTTTGGCCAAGGCATGCCGCCCGGCCTCGTCCGGGCCATAGATTTCGGCCACCAGCGGCGACATCACGGGCGGCCCGGGCGGCACCTCGACCACCTTCACTTTCGCGCCGTGCGTGGCCGCGATCTTTTCAAGCGAGCCGCGCACCGCGCCCGCGATTTCATGGCTCTTGCGCGAACGCTGGTGTTTATCCACCAGGTTCACTTGCAGGTCGCCAAATTCCGGCGCCTGGCGCAGGTAGTACTGGCGCACCAGACCATTGAAATTGATAGGCGCAGCCGTGCCGGCGTAGCCCTGGAAGTCAGTCACTTCATCGACAGTGGCCAGATAGGCGCCCATCTCGTGCAGCACCGTGGCGGTGTTTTCAACCGGGGTGCCGGCCGGCATGTCGAGCACCACCTGGAATTCCGACTTGTTATCGAATGGCAGCATTTTCAAGACCACCAATTGCACCGCGGCCAGGCCGACCGAGATCAGGATCGCCAGCAAGATGCCGATCCACAAAATGCGGCGGTTGCGCTGGGCCTTTTTGGCAGCAAGGAACGGTAGCAGCAATTTGCTGAACCAGCGGTGCAGCTTGCTGTCGGCTTGGGCCGCATGCGCTGCGCCGCCCGCTGCATGCGACTTCGACAGCCGATGCGCCAGCCACGGTGTGACGGTAAACGCGATCGCCAGTGAAATCACCATGCCCATGCTAGCGTTGATCGGAATCGGGCTCATGTACGGGCCCATCAAGCCGGTCACGAACGCCATCGGCAGCAAGGCCGCGATCACGGTGAAAGTAGCCAGGATGGTGGGACCGCCCACTTCGTCGACCGCGATCGGGATGATCTCGGCCAGCGGCCGGTCGGGCGTCAGTTCGCGATGGCGATGGATGTTCTCGACCACCACGATGGCGTCGTCGACCAGGATCCCGATCGAGAAAATCAGGGCGAACAGCGATACCCGGTTCAGCGTGAAACCCCAGGCCCACGAGGCGAACAGGGTGGCCGCCAGCGTCAGGATCACGGCGATGCCGACGATGGCGGCCTCGCGCATGCCGAGCGCGAAAAACACCAGCACCACCACGGCGGAGGTGGCAAAAATGAGCTTTTGAATCAGCTTCATCGCCTTGTCGTTGGCGGTTTCGCCGTAATTGCGGGTGACGTTCACTTCGACGCCGGCCGGGATGATCGTGTTGCGCAGCTCGGCCACCCGTTCCGTGATCTGGCGCGCCACCTGGACCGCGTTCTCGCCCGGCTTCTTGGTGATCGCGATCGTGACGGCCGGATACTCGCTGCCCAGCGCGGTGGTTGGTGTCGCGCCCGCCTTGCCCATGCCAAACCACACGTATCGGGACGGTTGCGCCGGCCCGTCGACGATGCGCGCGACATCGGACAAGGCGACCGGATTGCCGTCCGCCACCCCCACCACGAGTTCCCCCACTTCCTTGGCATTGGCCAGGAAATTGCCGGTCTGGACTTCGACGGTGGCGTTGGCGGCCGCCAGCTGACCGGCCGGCAGTGCCGCATTGGCGCCCAGCAGCGCTTGCCGGATATCGTTAATCGCCAGGTGATAGGCATTGAGCTTGTCGATGTCCAGCAACACCCGCACCAGCCGCCCCGGGCCGCCCAGGGTCGTGACTTCGCGGGTGCCGGGCACGCGCTTGAGTTCGATCTCCATCGCATGCGCGACCCGCTCCAGCTCATAGGCGCCGCGCTCTTGGTCGCGGGTCCACAGCGTCAGCGACACCACCGGCACGTCGTCGATCCCCTTCGGCTTGATCAAGGGTTCGCCCACGTTCAGCTCGCGCGGCAGCCAGTCGCGATTGGAATTGACCGTGTCGTACAGCCGCACCAGCGCTTCGGTGCGGGGAATGCCGACTTTGAACTGGGCGGTGATGATCGCCATGCCCGGCTTGGACACGGAATAGACGTGATCGAGCCCTTGAATCTGGGAGATCACCTGCTCGGCCGGAATCGCCACCAGCGCCTCGACATCCTTGGCCGACGCGCCGGGAAACGGCACCAGCACATTGGCCATGGTCACGTTGATCTGGGGCTCTTCCTCGCGCGGTGTGACCAGCACGGCGAACAGACCGAGCAGCAGCGCCACCAACGCGATCAGCGGGGTCAGTTGCGAGTGAAGGAAATAGTTGGCGATGCGCCCGGCAATACCCATAGATTATTTATCCTTGCGTAAGACAAGACCGGCCTTGATCGGCTCCAGCGCAACGCGCTCGCCCTCACGCAAACCGGCCAACACTTCGACATAGGCGTCGATGGATGCGTCCCCGGCGCGAATTTGCCGCAAGCTCGGCTGACCGCTCGCTTTGACCACATACACGGCGGTCACCTCGCTGCGGCGCAGCACGGCCTGCTGCGGAATGACCAGTTTGCGCGCCGCACCGGTCACAAAATAGGCGCGCGCGAATTGACCGGGCAACAGCCCACTGGCGTCACCGAGTTCGAGTCGCAGCTTGGCGGTGTGGGTGCGGCTGTCGGCGAGCGGAATCAGCGTGACCTGTTTCGCTGTCACCTTGTGCTTCAGAGCGGGAATGTCGACTTGGGCCGGCATGTCCAGCTTGACTTCGCGCAGGCTCGATTGCGACAGCGTGGCAATCACGCGCATGTTGGTGGGGTCGAACACGGTCACCAGGGCACGCCCCGGCGTGGCCATGTCGCCGACCTCGATCGGGGTTGCAGCAACCACGCCAGCATAAGGTGCGGTGATGGTGGTGAATGTCCTGGCCGTCGAGGCTTGCCCGGCATTGGCCTGCAATGCGGCGACCCGCGCCTGCGCCGCCTTGTAGTCGAGCTCGGATTGATCGAGCGCGGCCTTGCTGATGAATTTTTGCGCGACCAATTGCCTGTTGCGCTCATAGCCTCGCAAGGCATTGGTCAATCCTGCCTGCGCTTCTGCAACCTGACTCTGGCTACCGGACACGGCCTGCTCGGCCGCGCGCGGATCGATGCGCGCCAGAACCTGGCCCGCCTTCACGCTGTCGCCCACCTTGACCCTGAGCTCGACAATCTGGCCAGCGATCTGCGCTGCCAGCGTCGACTGGCGAACCGCCTCGACCACGCCTTCCGCGCTGATCACATCGGGCACATCGCGATAGGCGACCGCATATGTTGCAATGGGCGCAACAGGTGCCGGGCCGGCGGCCTCTGCCGGCCGCAACGGTGCCATCAGCATCACTGCGGCCAGCAAAGGAGCCGCTGCGAGCATGCCAACGCGCGGCGCGACGCATACCAGCGTGCATACCCGATCCGGGAGCCTGTTGCGCTGGTCCATTAGTCCCTCCGTATTGCGCAGGTACGAACTCCGAATGGCAGATAGGCCGGACACCATCCGATCAAGCCGGTCATTAATGGAACCGCACCCAACAAAGCCCACCAGCGCAGGTCCTCGCCCAATACGAAGAACAGGCCCAGGATGATGATGCCGGCAACAATGCGTACCGTACGATCGATGCCACCCACGTTCTTTTTCATTACTTTTCTCCTTCAGGTTTCAAAAATCTTCGTTCCTGCCGCCAGATCATTGCGCCGGATTCAACACGCTCGGTACCGGGCAGTACAGGCCATAGAGCGTCGCCAGTACGGAAACCGCACGCGGATCACTGACCCGGTAAAATATTTTCTTGCCCTCGCGCCTGGTTGATACGATTTCCTCGGCCCGCAACACGCTCAACTGCTGCGAGAGCGTGGGCTGACGAATTCCGAGCAATTCTTCGAGTTCGCTGACGCATGCCTCCCCCTGCGTCAACTGGCACAGCAACAGCAGACGATCCTCGTTGGCGAGCACCCGCAGCATGGCCGTAGCCCGGCCCGCCGCCTCGCGCATTTCTTTTATATCAAGTTCGGGAATAGGCATCGGACACCGTTCACATCGTTTATCTCAACGCACACTATACAAATTTATATTTTATAAGTCAATGAAATATTGTTGCTTTAAATGAAGGGCGGCACACGCATGTTGATTGCGTGTATTTTGAGTATTCAACGATTATTGGATAATTAGTGGGTGGTTCCTGCTTCCACGAACCGAACGAAGACATGGACGAGCATTCAGGCTGGCGTGGGAGTGGGAGTCGGAGTTCGGAGTGCTGAACCAATGCCGCACCGCAATGCTCAACGCCATTTTGGCGCGTACACAGAAGAAACCTGCGTGTTCCTGGATGTCGCTCGACTACAAACCACGCGGTGTTTCGCTGGCAGGAAATTCCTGCTGACGACTACGTGGGGGGCGACGGCCTTGGTCGGCCAGCAACTTGAGAGGCATCAAACAAGGAAAGCCCGCTGATCGCTTTGATCGCAAGGCCGTTTTCCAGTAGACTTTGCGTTATTCAGTAACTCGCCCCCTAAGCAATTTGCAGCGACTTCACCTGTCCGCGACCGGAGCGCTTGGCGAGATACAACTGACTATCGGCGCAAGCGACCAGGTCGGATGGGTTTTTGCCCTTGGCCGGATGTGCGACGGCGACGCCGACGCTAATGGTGACCACGCCGAAAATGTCGGATTCTTCATGCATGATGCTCAGCGCCCGCACCGCCCGTTCCAACTCGTTTGCTTTTTTCTCGGCGCCCTCGAGCGACGTGTCGGGAAGAATGCAGACAAATTCCTCGCCCCCGTAGCGCGCCACCATGTCGTGAGAGCGCGTGAATCTGACCTTAAGAACCGAGGCGATCGCCTGCAGGCACGTATCACCCGCCTGGTGCCCATAATGGTCGTTATAGCCCTTGAAGAAATCGACGTCGACCAGAATCAATGACAATGCCTGCCCTGCCCGTACGCAGCGGCGCCATTCCGCATCCAGTGTTGCATCGAAGTGGCGACGGTTCCCCACACCCGTCAAGCCGTCAACCAATGCCATCGAACGCAACACGTCGGATTGGTACTTGAGGGTCAAATGGGTACGCACGCGCGCTTGTACGACCCGTACGTGAAACGGTTTACTGATGAAATCGACCCCTCCAACATCCAGGCCGCGCGCCTCTTCCAGTGGGTCGTTTTTCGCAGAAACGAAAATGACGGGAATATCCTGGGTAAGAGGATCATTTTTGAGGCGCTGGCAAACGGAATACCCGCCCATTTCCGGCATCAACACATCAAGCAAGATCAGATCTGGCTGGCGCTCCTGGCAAAACGCGAGCGCCTCTCGTCCGCTATTTGCCAGACACACATTGTAATCAGCCTTAAAAATCGCGTGCAACAACAGCAGATTGCTGCGATGGTCATCCACGATCAACAACGTGGGCCGTTCCGGCAGCATCATTGCCGTCGCATTCGGCAAAGTAATGGTGGATAGTTCGCGTTTAGGCGGGTTCATTTGGACTCTGTGACTTTTGTCGAAAAAGCGCAAGGATCGGGCATTCGGATAGTCGATTCTGTACGATCCTGGTGGCCTCGGGTAGCCGTGCAGTGTAGGTATGGACTATAGAGGATGGTTTTTCGTTGATCTGTGCGCTTGGCAACATAGGGCTATTTGACAGATATTTGTCAGTAGGTACAATGCATATCGCGATGAAAAACGTTCCCTGAACCAACTAATGAGTGAGAAAATGGCGTTGAAGCCGTTTTCATTGATTTCATCAGACCCACGGATGACGCGTCACCGGCCAGCGCTATTGCATCGATGCCAACCATCCCGTCGTTGGCTAACCAAACACCCTTACTGAATACAAATGAGCGAAAATACCCTAGAAAACTTCGATGAAATGATCGAAAACGTCACCTACGATGAATTAACGATTGGGCAAACGGCGCGCCAAACGCGCACGCTGACCAAGGAGGACATCGACGCGTTTGCCGCCATCTCGGGCGACGTCAATCCGTCCCACATCGATGCCGACTACGCTGACAAGACCTTGTTTCATGGGGTTGTCGCGCACGGCATGTGGGGTGCGGCACTCATTTCCAAGTTGCTGGGCACCAGCCTGCCAGGGCCGGGAACCGTTTATCTGGAACAAACCCTGCACTTCCTGAAACCGGTCAGAATCGGCGACACCTTGCGCATCACTGCCACCGTGAGCGCAAAGGAAGACCTTGAAAAACGCGTCCAGCTTGACTGCCAGATCAAGAACCAGACCGGTGCAGTGGTGCTGTCGGGCATGGCATCGGTGATTGCCCCAACCGAGAAGGTCAAGCGGCTGCGCACTCAAATTCCGCAGCTCCATTTGTTCGAACCGCAGGCGCGCTTTGGCAGCTTGCTCGAGCGCGTGCGCGGCCTGGCGGCGGTACGCTGTGCGGTGGTCCATCCGTGCGACACGGAATCGCTCCAGGGTGCGCTGGACGCGGCCACCCATGGCTTGATCATCCCGGTGCTGATCGCCCCCAGCGCCAAACTGCATGCGGTCGCAGCCGAAGCCGGCGTGTCGCTCGAAGGCATCGAGATCATTGATGTTCCACACAGCCACGCCGCGGCCGAACGCGCGGCCGGCATGGCCGCCGCAGGCGAGGTCGAGATCCTGATGAAGGGCAGCCTGCACACCGACGAGATGATGCAAGCCATCGTCTCGACCCCTGCCCTGCGCACCAAGCGCCGCCTGTCGCATGTATTCCGGTTCGATGTGCCGATGTACGACAAGGTGCTGCTGATTTCGGACGCTGCATTAAATATCCACCCGACCCTGATGGAAAAAGCCGACATCGTGCAAAATGCCATCGATTTGGCGCATGCGCTGGGTACGCCGGAACCGAAAGTGGCGATCCTGTCGGCGGTGGAAACCGTGACCCCGAAAATCGCCTCCACCATTGACGCGGCCGCACTGTGCAAGATGGCCGACCGCGGCCAGATCAAGGGCGCCCTGTTGGACGGCCCGCTGGCCTTCGACAACGCCATTTCGACGGCCTCGGCCCGCATCAAGGGCATCAAGTCCCCGGTCGCGGGGCATGCCGACATCCTGATCGTACCCGACCTCGAATCGGGCAACATGCTGGCCAAACAGCTGGCGTACTTGGGCGGCGCATCCACCTGCGGCGTGGTGTTGGGCGCAACGGTGCCGATCGCGCTGACCAGCCGCGCCGACGACGCCGGCTCGCGGGTGGCGTCCGCTGCGCTGGCGCTGCTGCTGGCCCACCGCTATCGGCTGGCTCGTCCATGAGCGGGCGCAACGCCATCCTGGCGGTCAATGCCGGCTCGTCCTCACTCAAATTCGCGCTGTACCCGCAACACGAGCAGGAAGTTGACGCCGCGTGCCTGACCGGCAATGTCGAGGGTCTGGAACCGGGCGGCACGCCCCGCATCTGCGTGCGCGACGAGCGCGGCGAATCGCAACAAATGCTGGCGCCAGCGCCGGGCGACAGCTTTGACCACGCGCTCGGCGCCCTGCGCGAGGTGCTAGACAATCACGCCGATACCTTGCACATCGTCGCCATCGCCCACCGCATCGTGCATGGTGGAGAGCGCTATGCCGCCTCGACCATGCTCGACGACGATGCCCTGAGCTACCTGGACAGCCTGTCCACTCTCGCGCCTTTGCACCAACCGCATAATCTCGAAGGCGTGCATGCGTTCCGGCGCGCCTACCCGGAACTGCCGCAAGTTGGCTGTTTCGACACCGCTTTCCACGCCACCATTTCACAAGTGGAGCAAATGTACGCATTGCCGCAAGCGTTGCGTCAATCCGGCATCCGGCGTTACGGCTTTCACGGCTTGTCGTACCGTTATGTTGCAGGCCGTCTCGCCGAACGCTCGGCACAAGCCGACGGAAAAGTGCTGATCGCCCACTTGGGAAATGGCGCCAGCGCTTGCGCCGTGCTTGATGGCAAGAGCGTTGCCACCAGCATGGGTTTCTCGGCGCTGGACGGCTTGATGATGGGTACCCGCAGCGGCGCGCTCGATCCCGGCGTCCTGCTGCACCTGATGCGCCAGGGCTGGGATCTCGCGAAAATCGAACGTACCCTGTACCGTGAATCGGGCTTGTACGGGGTCTCGGGCATTTCGGCCGACATGCGCACCTTGCGTGCCAGCGAAAGTCCCGATGCCGCACTGGCGATCGCGTTGTTTACCCACCGACTGGTCACGGAATGCGGTTCGCTCACGGCCTGCCTCGGCGGTCTCGATTTGCTCGCCTTCACCGGCGGCATCGGCGAACACGACGCCGCATTGCGCCAGGCCAGCTGCGAGCAATTGCGCTACCTGGGCGTGAAAATTGATCCGGAGCGAAATCGTGCCGCCGATGGCAGCCACACGCTGGCAATCCATGCACACGATAGCCGGGTCGAAGTGTGGGTCGTGCCAACCGACGAAGGCCGGGTCGCGGCCAGCGATGCCGCCGAACTGTGTCGGATTGATTGACGCCGGTTTGGGCCGGTATTGACGTGTTCGCTCCCAACCAGTAAACTAGCTCCCGTCATTGGGGAGTAGCCGCCTTTCAACCATTGAAAGGGCTTACGTCAACATACCTGGTCGTTTGACCATGGCGTAAGCGGTTCTTAGCTTGGCAAGACCTTTGACTATGCTGCCCCGGACTGGCCGGGGAGCGGCATAGTCAATCGTTCTTGGTCCGGCCTGGGAGCAATAAATGGAAGCACTCCTCGTATCAACCGGCATCGTGGCGCTCGCTGAAATCGGCGACAAGACTCAACTTCTGGCCTTCATTCTCGCCGCGAAATTTCGCAAGCCGGTTCCTATCGTTCTCGGAATCTTGGTGGCAACCCTGCTCAACCATGGATTCGCTGGCGCCCTCGGCTCCTTTATTACCTCGTTGATCGATCCGCACACCATGCGCTGGATCCTGGGCGTGTCGTTCATTGCGATGGCGGCTTGGACCCTGGTTCCGGACAAGTTTGATGAAAGCGACGCACCGGTTGCGCGCTACGGGGTCTTTGTGACTACCTTGATTGCGTTTTTTCTCGCGGAGATGGGCGACAAGACGCAAATCGCGACTGTGGCGCTGGCGGCTCAGTATCAGTCCTTGATTGCAGTGGTGGCAGGCACAACGCTTGGCATGATGATCGCCAACGTGCCCGCGGTTTTCCTGGGCGACCGGATCGCTAACCGCGTGCCGGTAAAGGTGGTGCATCGGACTGCCGCATCCATCTTTGCGATTCTGGGCATCGCCACCTTGATGGGCGCAGGCGCATCGCTGGGCATCTGACCGTATGATTGGGGGCCCGACATCGGTCGTTGCTCCCCGATCTTCAGGGCCCCGCGAGGCCCACCTTGCTGTTACTTTCCCTTTGCGGTGGCCAAGGCGTCCGCAACCAGATTCTTCAATTCATCGTAGCCGAAACTTGGCATTGGTTTTCCGTTGACGAAAAATTCCGGCGTCTGGGTGACGTTGAGCGTCTTCGCATCTGCCAGATCCTGCGCAACCGCGCGGGCGATCTCGGGCAAATTCATATCGGCCTTGAGCCGTTCCATGTCCAGACCCAGGCCATCCAACTGCTTCCACACCAGATCGACTTGCGCCGTATGATGCTGGGTCCATGCAGCCTGCGAAGCAAACAATGCTTCCAGCGCTTGCTCGAACTTGCCCTGCTTGCGCGCGGCTTCCAGCACTTTAACGACTTGGTCGGATCCGCTATGAAATGGCGCATAGCGCACTGACAAGCGGATTTTCCCGGGATTGGCCGCCATCAGATCCTTCACAAACGGATAGAAATCGCGGCAGGTCTCGCACGCAGGGTCGAGAAACTCGACGATATGCACTGGCGCATCGGCATTACCGAAGGTCGGAGAATGAAACCGGACCAAGGCCTCCCGGTTCTGCGCCACCGACTGGGTTTCCTGTTCGTTCTTTTGATTCTTGTAGACGAATGCGCCGATCACGAATGCCAGCACCAGCAAGACTGCTGAAGCAATGAAGATATTCTTATGTTTCATTTTGATGCCTTAAAGTAAGTCGCGATAAGCAACGCATTGATGACTGAAAAAGCGGCCACGGACAGCAACGGGATTGTCACAAAGCCAAACCATTCGATCTGAACTTTGGAACATGGGACGCCCTGGGTGCATGGGGTAATGTTCTCGGGAATGAATCCTGAGGCAAGAAGCAAATGAAAAACCGCGACCAGCCAACCGGCGGCGGCTAATGGAAGTGCGTAGCGCACGATTTTCGGGTCGAATGGGGCAAGTCCGGCTGCCAGGACGAACACGAGCGGGAAAATGAAAATCCGCTGGTACCAGCACAGCACGCACGGAGTCAGACCCATGACCTCGCCAAGAAACAGCGCGCCTAACGTGGAGACGGCTGCCACCAGCCAGGCGGCGAACACAAGCGTCCAAGCTGAGGTCTTCATTGCCGCTTCCAAATAACGAATACATGCATGTGCATCACAAATCTCCTGCAGTGATAAGGAACCGAATTTTGCGGTGCATGACAGCGCCAGCTCGCAAGAATAGTTGGCGCGGCGCCCCGTCAATTACGCTGCGTGGTCGGTGGTAGATAGAATTCGTCGGCGTTAGATGTGAAGGCGCCACAAGTTGCACATATTACCACGGTGCAAGATCAATCAAGCGCACGCGAGAGCGACATGGCGCGTGGCCGCGCCGGGCAATTTTGCCGAACGCTGTGGTTCGCGCACGGCAAATGCGACATTTCCTTGTTACAACCGCTTACCGCTGATACAGCTTTCCGCCTACTCATCCCATGCCCCGTCAATTATTGTATCGCTACACCACATAGTTAATCACCGGAGACTCAAAATGGAAATGATCCAAACCTCGAACCGCATGAACCCCTTGATCGCAGGCGCGGCAGTCTCCGTAATGCTCGTAAGCTTGCTTGGCGCTGCCGCGATCGCCGGCATTCTTCCCAATTCGCACGGCACCGACGCGGAAACCGCGCGTATTGCTGCCCAGACAGCAATGGTTGCACCAGCACTAGCAGCTGCACCGGCACCTGCACCAGCCCTGCAAGTAGCTGCAGCTCCGGTTGCTGCCAAGGAAGTCGTCGAGCACAAGACCGTTGTGCACCACAAGACGGTGGTGCATCACCAGTATGTCAAGCATCAGGCTGCGCCGCAGCGCGCAAGGCCGGTTCAAATGGCGCAGGCCGAGCGGACCAGGGACTATTCCCCCGCACCCGTGTATCAACAGCCAGCGCCGGTGGCACACAATAGTCCGGTCGGAATTGGCTTGGGCGCAGTTGTGGGCGGTTTGTTGGGTAGTCAAGTGGGCGGCGGCAACGGGCGCACCCTTGCAGCGATTGCCGGCGCGGTCGGCGGTGGCTACGTTGGCAACGAGATCGCAAAGCGGAATCAATAACCGTCGGTTCACGGGTGAAGGTGATAAATGACAAGAATCCTCTATCTCGATTTTGACGGGGTTCTTCACGATAAGGCAGTCTACTTTCATCCGCGTCGAGGGATCTATATGAACACGCCTGGTCGCGCGCTGTTCGAATGGATGCCTATTCTCGACGCGTTATTGACGCCCCATCGCGATGTTCGGATCGTCCTGTCGACCAGCTGGGTACGCGTACGCAGCCTCAGCTTCGTCAAAAAACATTTGAGTCCGTCACTTCAGGAACGAGTCATTGGTGCGACTTTCCACAATCGCCAGACACGAAGCGATGCGTTTGCCTTGCTGCCGCGCGGCGCACAAATTGCCGAGGACCTGTCTCGGCGCACACCAGAATCGTGGTTTGCCATTGACGATGACTTTTTAGGTTGGCCGGAGTGGTGCCGGTCTAATCTCGTACAGACCAGGGGCACCCGTGGAATCAGCGAACCGGCGATACAAGAGGCCATCCGAGAAATGCTTGAGCGTTCTCAAGCGAATGTGACAGGCACGCCATCGCAGCTTGCACCTGAACTCGTTTGAATGGTGCTGAAAGACACGCTCAAGAAGAAAGCAAGCGTATGATCGCTGCAGTCAATAACAACCTGAAGGCGCATGTGATAGAGCTTGAGAAACCCGTAGCAATAGCGCCCGTTCTGGTCGATTTGTCTTGCTTAGAATGTGGGGCTTCGCGCGCAAGAGAAGCCTTCGAGCGGGATGCCGGGGACGTTGCCAGGCGCAAATTGGAACAGGCTGAACTGGGCCTCGAGGCAACCGAGAGCTTGGAATCGGAGCTCGTCGTGAGCCGGTTGGCGCTGGAGGCTATGCTTAAACATGTGAGCTTCGCCGAGAACAAGCTTGCAATGTTAACGTCCGAGCATCAAAGCATGGGCGAGAAGCTGGCGCAGACCGAAGCGGAACTTCAGTCCGTTCGGGCGCGGGCCGATGAGGCGCAGCTGCAGCTACGCGTTGCACAGCAACAGAATGCGGAGACAGCGGCTCGAACGCGGGAAATCGGCCATGGATTACAGGCGCTGCTGCACGCAATACAAACTGATGCCTGAAATGGTGCCGATCACCTTGCGCCTGCGTGCTCTTGTACGGTTGAAGGTGGGTCCACCAGAATTGCATGCTGCATGCAATCGCGATACACGCGAATGACGCTAATCAGATTACTGAACAAAAATACCATCGCTGCGGCAAAACTCAACGCCGCCGGGTAGGCAAACAGTGCCGGCCAAAGCGCCGCAGCGATTAACAGTCCAACCGACGCCAGGTGCAGGCGCAACTGCCGGCGCTGGGCTTTTTCGGGCAGGATCGCTTTCATGTTCGGCATCGCTTTGCCGGTCGCCGGCAACGCTTGAAGGTGAAACCACGTCAGGAACGGCATGATCTTGTACAACATGCCACTGATGAACGAGACAGCGGCGCCTGCGATGACGAGAACCCCCATCAACACATCGGACTGCGCGAACGCGAGTACCGGAACCTGTCGCGACAGCCACAGCAGCGCCGCCAGGAGCAGGAAAGCCATGCCGGCGCGCCAGAACTCGAGGGTGACATCGGGCAAGCGGCGCCGACGCCGGCGCTGCAGATCGAGCGTGACCGCGGCGAAGACGCCGAAAGCGCCGACCAGCAGACCAACGCTGGCAACCCGCAGCCACACCCATTCCGGCGCGCTCTGCCATTGCGCCAGCGACCACAGCACCAACACGGCAAAGGCGCCAGCGCTCAGGCCACGCGTCAGCCAGCGCGGATAATTGGGCGTCATCTGGAACATCGGGACGATCTGGTAAGCGACCCCGACCACCAGCAAGCCAGTCCAGCCGAGCAGCCCCCAGGCCGGATGCAGATCGCGCAACGACTGGTTAGGCAAAGACGCGCCCCAACCGTGGCTGTAGCCGAGCGTCAGGCCAAGCACAATCGTAATGCCAAACGCGATACTGGCCAGCCACATCGCGATGATCGTGGCATTCGGGTTTTGCACGCGCGACAGTGTCACCAGCATGGTGCCGAAAAAGACCGTCAGCCCGATTCCCAGTAGCCCTACCGCCCATTGCAGCAGGTGTGGTAGAGCAAACAGAAAACCTCCCGCCAGCAACAAGGCGCCGAGCACCAGCAGCGGATGCACGGTCGCCGCCACCAGTTTCGGGCGCGGCACCGGGGCGCCGGCCAGCACTGGCAGCATCTGCATCATCGCGCCGGCCATCACCATCGTCATGAAGCCGAGCGTGATCAAGTGCGTAACGGCCAGCACCGGCGCCGACCAGCGCGATGCGAACATGGCCGGCCCCTGCCACAACATCACAAGCGCCGCGAGCAGGCCGAACAGCGGCGCGCTCAGAAAAAACCGAAACGGCACCCAGATTGGCGGCGCCTGCTGGAGATTGAGGCCGGCTTGCATTGTTCTTATCCTCTGTCTGGATTGTGCTGAAGCACAATGTTACCGTATGAAACGTAGGGCGGAAAAGCGAAG